>JBIKKL010000320.1:0-5846 GCA_044360365.1 Burkholderiales bacterium
TCGAGCAATGCTTCAGTCATGGCATCCGAGTCTCCTGTGAAGAGAATGCGCGGCGCAAATGCGCCGATCAGCCCACCGCGTGCCGTCCCAAGGTCCGTTGCCAAGGACTGCAACGGCTGTGCTGAGTAACCGCTGTGCACACGCTCCACAAAATCCTGCTCAAGACGGGCATTAAAGGCTTCGAGCGAATCTGCGTTAGGTGAACGCTCATGCGCCGCGTCCACAGCGAAGTAGCCGTTGTAATCGTACATGGCCCGGACAGGCAGGACGCCTTGCGCAAGTATGGTTTTACCACTGATACGAGCGACCCGAGCACCCTCGGCAGTGGGTGCACTCCCAGTAACCAAACCTACCGGGCCCGACATGAACAACATCCAACCGTCTGTGGATCGGGAGTCCGCAGCGGCGATGTCCAGCCCCTGCCACCCGGAGATGACTACTGTGCCCGCCTGACCGTTCTGAACAGTGACCCGACCTACATCAACGAGTAGTCGGTCATACAAATACCCTCCGATTCCTGTGCCAGCGTTTAGGACCAAGTCTGCGTCGCTGTTGATCTGGGGCGCCTGGTGGCGCCCGATCATGTGAATTGCCCCACCGGCCGTAAGCTCTATGTTCCCGTTGGCGCTGGTGATCTGTACCAATGAGATCGACCCATCTGCTCTTACGGTCAACGTGCCATCTTCGGTACTCAAGCGAGTGGCTGGGGCCATGACCACATCGCCGCGCGCCCGCAGGGACAAGCTTCCGTCCCCTTGCGCCACCGCCAGACCCCGCTCGTCGATCTGAATCCGTCCGGCCTCCAGCGCAACCCGGCCCGACGCGCTCTCGATGTGCGTTGTCCGCGCGTCGCCCTGCGCCTGGATGACGATCGCGCCCTGGTCTGTCGCAATACGGCTCCCATCACCCATCTTCAGCGCGCCCGACAGCGTCAGCGAGATGTCCCCGCTCCCACCCGCGCCGATCACTTCCGCCTCATGCAGCGTCAGCTCTCGAGCCGAAAGATTGATCGACCCAGACTCACTCTGGATCCGTTCAATCTGTGCATCGCCCGCCGCATCAATGCGAATCTCCCCTGCGCTCGTGCTAATTCGAGTGCCCGCCGACATCGTCAAACGGTCTGCCAAGGTCAAATTGATCGACCCGCTTGCCCCCGCCCGAATCTCGCCCAACGCGCTCATAACCATGTCGCGTGCCTGGGCCGCCACTGACCCGCTTTGGGTCTCTATCCTTGCCACCACAATGTCGTTATGAGCAACGAGCTGCACGTTACCCGATTGGGTACTGATATCCCTCGCGTTGATGCCTCCCCCGGCAGTGAGCGCTACACGCCCCGAATCCGACCGCATCATCGCGCCGTCCATCGAACCACCGGCCACAATCGTCACGTCTCCAGATTGTGACCGTACCAAGGCTGACTCTCGAAACTCGAGCGATCCACCCGTTTGTAAAGATATGCGCCCCCCGCCTGCGCCGGTCGAGAGGCCACCGCGAACGAGAGCCACGTCCTCGGGATGTTGCAGGAAAATGGATCCCGCTTCGCTGGTGGCAGATAGATCTTTGACGACCGCGTGAAGCGGCTGCCCCTCGCTACCGATACCCTGGATCACGTCAAGATTCAGATCGTCTATGCGAATTTGTGCGTTGTCAGACAACGGCCAGACGAGTGACCTCGCGGTCAAATCGAGTGCCGCCAGATCAACGTTCGTAACGACGCTTCCGCCCGCAGCCGTGAGCGACACCTCGCCTCCGATCACCTCCAGACGAGGTCTATCCTGTGCCGGCGCAGGATTGCGAAGCGTTAGGCTCGAGACCCCGCCAAAGGCTGCGCTGTCCGCGCCTCCGGTGACGAATCCGCTCGAAAAAGAAATATTCGCGCCCGACCCGCGATACACAAGAATGTCGTCACCGCCTTCGGCCTGCATCCCGGCCGCGAACTCCACCTGTGCCGCATCCGAGATCAATAGCCGCCCACCGTTACGAAGGACCACACTATCTGCGAAAACCACACGTCCCGTTGCGCCAATGACGATATCGCCTGCCACGTAGACCGAGTCCGCGAAAGTCACATCGCGTGCCCCGTCAATCACAAGTCCTTCGATGGCGTTCACCGCTGACACTTCGATCAAAACCCCGGCCAACTCGCGTTGGTTCAGCGTCAAACGGTCCCCCACTTGATAGCCTTTGCCAGGAGACACGAGGTCGACCGCGGTGACAACACCATTGACCACTGTCACCTTGGCCGATGCGCCCACACCGCGTCCCCCGGCCAAGTTGACCGTGATAGCGCCATCGCCGTAGACCCCGTCGATGAGTCCACTCCCCGCTTGGATAATGTTCAGCGCACCGATGCCGTCGCCGACGCTGCGCTGCAGAGTGACATCACCACCGAACATCGATAGGGTGAGCACATCATCATCGCCCGTCGAGCCATTCAAACGACCGGTGATGACGAGATCGGCAGGCGCTGCCGATTCTCCGAGAACAAAACCGACCTCGCCTTCGATACGCACCGAGTCGTCGATGACCATGCCCTCGGTCATCGTTATCTGCCCTTGCGAGAACGAAGTCGTGTTTCCCGGGCCATAGATCTCAAGGGAAGTGCCAGTCAGATCGCCCTGCAAAGCCACCTTGCCGTCGGGTCCCTGAGCCTGTATGACCAGCGGCACAGCGATCGTGATGGCCGCGCCGTTGCCACCGATCCGCACTGGGCTGTTTCCACCGTTTAATCCAAGCACCAACTCCTTGGCTTTCATATCTGCCAGCTTAGCTGGATCCAGTAGGATGCCATCCGCCCCCATACCCCCGAGCACTATGGGCGTTCCGTCCTGGGCGGGCGTGACTTGAATGGCGTACTGCGGCGTCTGAACAGTGCTCAGATCGAAGCTCTCTCCAGCGGCGAGAGGCTGAGTGGACAATACCGTTCCTGGCGGCTTCTTATCCACATTGTCGTAGGTGTAGAGCCCGCCTTTGAGAATCAGTCGCTTCTCGATCGTGAAGTCGAAATCTTTCGCGTAGACCTCACCAATGACCGTCAAACGATCGGCCGTCACCTTCAATACCGTGTTTCGGCCAAGCTCGATCTTCTCGTCGAGCGAGTCTTCCATAAATGTTAGTTCAACGCTGTCTCCGACGATGTGCAACGTTCCAAGGGTGGGATCCCACCGTATCTCCTCTGCCCCGCCAATCACCTGCCCGGTCGCAAGTCTCAGTCGATTGGCGCTCGGGCTATCCGCCGCCGTTGGCAAGCGTAGTGTCAGCGTATCGTCCAGCAAATCGATCGTGGGCTTCAGCGCCAGCAATGCCACTTCCGAGAGATGGACGTAGGAATTACCGTTCCAGGATCCCCCGTTTCCGGTAAACACGAGTTTGTAAAAACGGTAGGCCACTGCATTGTCGAAGCCGACCACATTCGTCACGCCACGTCCAGCGCCCGCCAACCCTGTAGATCCTTGGGCGATCCTTGTCCATTCCGACGCACTCCAGGCGAGTTCGTCGTTGGATGCGTAGAGCTCGTAGGCCGTGGGATTCCACTGCGAGATGTTGTCATTGGTGCGCGTCGTCAAAGAAAGTTCGGTGACAACGGCTGCTTCAGCCAGCGCCATTGTCATACCACTCCCGACACCATCCCGATTGAGGTACTTCGTCGAATTCGTCCCATCTATGATCTTCGCGACGTCCTCTCCATTGGGGCTGTTGTTCGACGAAGCGGTCACCGACACGATCTGAACCTGTTGCGCATCCCGACCGAGCCCCTCCGTCAGGCTCAGCAACGCCGTACCTGTGGTCGTGTTCCCCATCCACACCAAGACCTCATCGGCACCAGCCGAGGAGACCCACGAGAGCGGCTTCGTCCCAAACTTGTAGATCTGGAGCTGATCGTCGAGGGTGCCCAGGCGCACGTTATCCACGGATGCCCGATTCACGCGCAGACCGTTGCCGTTGACGCTGAGCACTTCCAGGTTGCCCTGATTGAAGTTAGCCCTGATCGCAAAGGGCTCTTGCTCCACGAGTGGCACGATCTTCGTAACCCGATTCACACCATCATCGGCCACAAAAGTGAACGATCCGTTGGCGCCGCCCGGACCGGGCGAGAAGATGATGTTGTCCACGCCCGTCAATACCTTGGTGATCTCCTTGGCGTCCCCACTCAGCGTGAGCGTACCGGCATCGACGCTTGCCGCCACCTTGGGCGCATACAGCGCGACCTCCGACAAGTGTAAGTAAGCCTTGCCGAGCCGCTCGCCCTTGACCGTCGGGAAAACCAACTTATAGTGCTGGTAGGCGATCTGATTGTCGATGGCAATGGAGACAACGGAGCCGCGACGATTATCCAATCCCACCGATCCGCTTGAAATCAGAGCCCAGGCTTCGTCGTTCCACGCAAGTTCGGTCTGTGCAGCGTAGAGCTCATACGTCTTCGGATCCCATTGCGAGATGTCATCGTTGGTGCGCGATGTGATCTTGAGTTCCTGCACGACTTCCGGTGCTGACAACGTCAAGACCAAGCCACTGCCCGGGCCGTCGAAGTTCAGGTACTTCGTACGCGTCGAACCATCGATCACAGAATTCACAGGCTCATTGCTCGGGCTGTTGGCCGATGATGCCGTGACCCCAATGACATCCGCCTGTGCCAAGCCCCCCACACTCCCCAAGTAAGCGAGTGCGGCTTCGCTCAAACTCAACTCGCCACTGGAAGCGGATAAAGTCACCGTCAATCGGGTCGAATCTGCATCGACCAGCGTACCTTCTGGGAAGAGCATCGATCCCGCTTCACTCCCCGCCGCATGAAGCGTTTGCGGCAAAGCGATATTGGGCGCTGCATTGCTTGATACTGGTTTGAAGCGATAGATGGGCTTGTTCGATGCCATTGCGATGACATGTCCGCTTTCGACGTCGACATGGGCGCGCCGCCAGTTCAGGTTGTCGCCCAACCCCTGACTGACCTGCGTCCAGGATATCCCCTGATTCGAGGACACCCAGACGCCGCCATCGGCCCCATTCGCCGTTGCCGAAAGGGTGCGCCCGTCATCGCTGATCCAGACGGAGGTCCAGTCTGCCTTCGGCCCTAGGCTTCGCCAAGTCCAATCGGACTTCGACGTATCGGCGATGTACAACTGGCCACCACGCAGTGCAGCAACAATCTGTGTCCCTGTGGCATCCACATCGACCGAGACCCAATTGCCGTTGTCAGGCGCATTTCGGGTAATGTTGATCCATGTAATCACTTCCGACCCACTCGGATTCAGATCGGCCAAGTAGATGGCGCCCTCGTCGGCGCGGTTCGACGAACTACCGCTCACGGCGACCACTCGCCCGCCATCCTGACTGACCGCCATGGCGTTCCAATTCGCGTTGGGCTCACCACTGATTTCGGTCCACGAACGATCGGTCAGGTCCATCTCACGCATCTCACCGGGAAAGTAGTCGGTCCTCCAACCCCAGTCAAAGATGTTCCGGAAATAGAACCGACGCGAGCTATCCGTTCGGTCGCTGGCGATGACGCGATCGTCCGCAAGTAGCACCACTTCAGAATAGTTGTCGCTCGGCGCCCTCCCGGTGATCCAGTTCACACCACCATCTTCAGAAAGCGCATATGCCCCACCACCGCCCAGAGCGATGATCGTACTGCCATCCGAGGAAACCGACACGGCCTCGTAACTCACACCAGGGCTCAGAATCGCTGGCGCCCAAGTCGTCCCGTTGTCGCGCGACAGATAGATGCCTTGAGCCGATCCGCTCGCGTGTGATACGGCGACCACAACACCATTGCTCACTGCCATGTCGCGCCAGCCTTGAGCCACCGAAGACATTTCAACGGCGCGCAGTTCCGCCGTCGCCTTGCT
>JBIKKL010000005.1:0-26104 GCA_044360365.1 Burkholderiales bacterium
AGAAGGACGACGCAGCCGATATCGAGAATATCGGCAAGGCGGCCGACACCGCCCTGCGCGAAAAGCGCCCCGTCCCTTCGGGTTGTGCCCAGAACGAGCGCATGCGTCGTTGCTCGTCTTGCCAATATTCGCGATATTGGACTGCGCCGAGCGCCTAACCTGCGCTCGTTCTGGGCACAACGCAGCGCGCGAAATCAAGTCCGACAGGCTGCTAGGGAACAGATGCAGCACTCGTTCGATCAGCTGCAGCTCTTCTTGCCTTCCTTCTTGCGCTCCTCGCGATCCTTCTTCTCGCTGTCTTCCTTGTCTGCGTCGGCTTTGTCGTCGGCATTCTTCTGAGTATCTTGCACCTCGAGGGTGGCGGCCAGGGCGGCATCGATGGCCTGATCCTGCGCGATCGAGTTGCCGGTCACCGGAGCCAAATTTCCCGGCGGTGCATTGAAGAGGGTCTTGCCCGTGGGCGCAAAGCCGATCTCGGTGCTCACGTTCTGCAGTTTGAGTGGGCTCGTGTTCTTGAAGACGAAGTTCTGGGTCGAGCCGCCGGCCTGGCCGGTCACCGAGTTGTTGATGTTGTTGTCTGCCGGCAGTTCGACCTTGCCGCCTGTCGATACGACGTTCAGGCCGGCGAGGGGCTGCACGTAGCCGGATTCGAAATCCGTCTCGGCGTAGCTCAGCGTGATGGGCGCCGAAAGGGACTGCGTGATATCGCCGCCCGACGTGAGGTTGAGCTGCTGGATGGTGGATGACGTGATCGGCGCGTTGATCGATAGCGGCCCCGAATTCGAGTTGCCGATCGACAAGTTTTCGACCTGCAGCAAGGCAAGCTCGGTGGTCGTGAGGCTGAAGGCCCCGCTAGTCTCGGTGCCGAGGCTGATCGGGGTGCCGGCCGTGCGCGGCTGCAGCGAGATGGTCGAGTTGAGCGTGACCAGCGGCGCATTGATCGCAATCGAATCGGTCGTGATCGATATCGAACTGCCTGCGGTGAGCTGGTTGTTGATGGTCACCGAGCTGCCGGTCGATCCGAAGGGTGCCGCCAGGTTGATCGAGCTGAAGCTCGCCCGCGCTGTCGCCGGCGCGTTGACCGTGATCGTCTTGCCCGTGACCTGTACGCTGTTATTGGCATCGACGACGCCGCCGAGCGTCACGCTGCCATTGGTGCCTGAATTTTGCAGGGTGACGCTGCCGAAGTTCGAAGTAATCTGCTGCGTGGTCGAGATCGCATCCGCCGTGACGGTCACGTTGCCCGATGCAATCACCGGACCGTTCACGTTGGTCGTCCCGCCTGCGCCCGCATTGAGCTGCACCGTACTCGTGGAGGCGGAACCTATCGGCGCGTTGACGTTGATGGTATTTCCGGCTCCGGTGACGAGGGTCAGGTGTCCGAATGACCGATCGACGGTGGCGTTGACGTTGATGGCCCCCGTTGCGTTCGGTGCGGCCGACGTTCCGATGACCACGTTACTGGCATTGATCTGATCGATTTCGGCATCGGTAAGACTGAGCTGGCCGGCCGTTTCCGTGCCGAGCGATATGGTGGTGCCGCCGGTTAGCGGTGCCAGCGTCACGGCGTTGCCGATGATCGGGGCTGCGATGTCGAGCGCGTTCGCGCGCAGAATGATGTTCGAATCGGAGATGCCTGCGAAACCGTCGACGGTCCCGATCGTCAGCGGGACGCCGTTCGAGAAGCTGAAGCTGCCGCTGCTGGAACCTGCCAACGTGTTCACGCTGTTCGATTCGTTGAGGGTGACGGAACTGAAGGTGGCCAATCGCAGGTTGTTGGCCGAGACCGTGGCGCCGGCCGATTGAGAGATACCGCCGTTCGATGCCAGCACGAGCGCGCTCGACCCCACGGGCTGCGTGAACGGTTGCGTGATGGAGATCGATCCGGTGCTGGATGTGTCGCCGAACTGAACCACGCCGGTCG
This sequence comes from Burkholderiales bacterium, assembly GCA_044360365.1. Classification (GTDB taxonomy): domain Bacteria; phylum Pseudomonadota; class Gammaproteobacteria; order Burkholderiales; family WYBJ01; genus WYBJ01. The sequence goes on from JBIKKL010000005.1 coordinate 1,925, forward strand.
TCGAGAACTGACCGATTTCGGTGGGCGTCAGGCCGAGCGCAGAGCCGGCCGGATTCGTACCGAGATTCATGGCCCGGAAGGAACTCGTTCGCGGGGCGACGAGAATGCGTCCGCCGTTCCCGCTGACGACGGTGTTCGAGACCGTCATCGTGTTCGCGCGCAGAATGATGTCGTTCGGCACCGTGAGTGTGCCGCCCGTGTGGGTCAACGTACCGGCGCCGAGCTGCAGGTGATCGAAGGTCGTGAACGTGAGCGGGGCAGTCGTGGTCAGCGTGCCGGTCGTGTCGATCGTCAGCGTGCGGCCTGCATCTGCTGCGAGCCGTCCGAGTTCCGCGGTATCGAGTTCGAGCGCCGCGCCGCCGGGCTTCGTGCCGAGGACGACGTTGCGTCCGACGGTGGCGGGCGTGATCGATACGCCTGCACTGCCCTTGACGAGGGAGCCGCCCGGGATGGACATCGAGTTGGCGGTGATGTTGAGCAACCCGTCGACTTCGAACGAAGCACTGTTGAAGGTGGCGGTGCCGCCGGTCGACAGCGCCACGTTGTTCGCGAGCGGTGAGCCGGCGTAGGTCACGTCGATGTTGCCGGCCGAGTTGTTGCCGACGAGCAGTGTATTGCCGTAGACGAGGTTGCCGAGGTCCGTGCTGTCGAGGCCGAGCACGGTACCGTTGACGTCGGCGCCTCCCAGCGCGATCTGCAGACCGTTGGTTCGCGGCTGAAGCGTGATGTTGCCGAACGTCGCCGAGACCGGCGCCGCAATGTTCATTGCGTCAGCTGTGCCGCTGATCGAACCGAACTGGGAAGTGACCGTACCGCCGACGTTCAGGATGCCCGTATTGATCGTGAGCGAACCCTGGACGCTCAGATCGGCGGCCAGCGATGTCGTCCGCGTGCTCTGCGTCGTCAGCGCAAGGTTGTTCACGATACCATCCGGCCCGCCGGTGAGCGCGACGTTGTTCGTCAGGCTGATGTCCGCCGTGTTGGTGGTGTCGCCGATGGTCAGTGTCGAGGCGGCGATCCGATTGAGGTCGGAAGCGTCCAGGCCCAACGTGCCCCCCGGCTTCGATCCCAGCGTCACGGACTGATTGGCGGTGAGTGGCTGGAGCGTCACGTTGCTCGATCCGAACCCTGCCACGATCGGCTCAATGATGTTGAGTTCGTCGCTTCGTACGCGGATGGTGCCGTTGTTCGTGCGCAAGCCCGATATGCCGTCGACCAGGCCGACTGTGAACGGATTGCTGCCTGAATACGTGACGTTGATGTTTCCGGTTCCGGTCACGGTGGCGGCGATGGTGTCGATGTCGTTCGACTGGTCCAGGGTGATGCCATTGCGGGCTGTTGCCGCGAGCGATGACACCGAGATCGTGCCGGCACCGGTCTGTGTGATGGAATTGCTGATGTTCGTCGGACCAGCGACGAGACTCATGGTCGACGAACTCGGCTGGATGACGTCGTTTACGACCGGATCGATCTGGATGCTCCGCGTGTTGATTGCGTCTCCGATTCGGAGCACGGATTGCGCTTCCAGATTCCCCATCTCGGCGGGTGTCAGTCCGAGATTGGTGCCGCCGACCAAGGTATCGTCGCTGCCGAGCGTGATGAGCCGCGGCGTGCGTGACTGGATCCGGATTTCGCCCTGGCCGGTGACGGCGCTCAGATTCTGCGCCTCGACGTGGGAGTGGATGTCCATGCGGTCCGCGGTAAGCGCGATGCTTCCGACGTCGACGCTCGTGAGCGGGCCGCTCAGCGTGATGCGGTTCGCGTTCAACATGATCGAACCGGGCGCCGTAATGCTTGCATCCGCATCGACGTAGATGGTGCCGCCGCTGACGAGCGATACGTCGCGGAAAAGGGGTGGATTGCTGCTGGCCAGGTTCAGGGTTGCGAGGACGTCGATATTGCCCGCTGCCATCGACCCGAAGGTCAGCGTGCCCAATGGAGCGCTTAGCATCGTCTCGATCTCGGACGCGCTCAACCCGAGCGTACCTGCCGTCCGGCTGCCGAGTTCGATGCCTCGGCCCGCAGTGTTGGGCGCGATCAGGATGGAGCCTGCCGAGGTCGATACCGGGGCATTGAGGAACATGACATCGCCGACGAGCGCGAAACTTGAAGTTGACGACATCGGAGCGTTGATGGTGACGCCGCTCACCTGATCGCCACTGTTGAGCGACAGTGTTCCGATCGTGGACGGCACGGTCACGGCCGATTGCACCGTGAGCGGGCCCGAGACGGCATCGCCCAGCGCGAGTTCGCCGACCGTAACGTTATTGATGTCGGCGTTCGTCAGTTCCAGATCGGCGCCGCCTGTCTTCGTCGCGACGACCGTGACCGCGCGGGGATTGCCACCCGCGAGCGTCAACGGCGCGATGCCGAGCGCGTTCGTGCCCGGCTGGACCGGTGCACTGATGTCGACGCGGTCGGTCTTGATATTGAGTTTGCCGCCGAAGACGTTGGCAACGTCGTTGGCATCCAGACCGAGGGTCGTATTGGCGACATCGGCGCCGCCCAGATCGACCTTGACGGCCGCCGACGTGGGACGGATCGTCACGCTGCCCAGGTTGGCGCTCACCGGGCTTGAAATCGTCATTGCGTCGGCATTGAGGGCGATCGACGCGGTGCTGCCGAACGTCTGGATGCCGTCGATAAAGGCGTTTGGAATGCCGCCGACCGTCAGGGCTTGACCTGGCGCATTCGTGAAGTCGAACGTCGAGCTGTTCGAGTACAGTTGGGCGGTCAGCGTGCCGACGGCGTTGCCTTCCGTGAGGAGCACGTTGCCGTAGGTCATGATGCCAAGCTTCGGTACGGTGATGCTGGCCATCGGCGCCTGCGATATGCCGCTGTCGCTGGATAGCACCAGATTCTGCGTGCCTGTCGGTGCGATGGGGCCCTGGATCGTCAGCTGGCCGTTGCCGGTGGAGCCGATCTGCAGCACACCCGTGCCGGCCGCCGTCGTGAAGCGGTTGAGTTCTGCGGCGGTGAGTTCCAGCGAACCTCCGGACTTCGTGGCCACACCGAGGTTCACCGGAACGAAGTTGCGGGTGTTGACGCCGATGTTGGCTGCGCTGCTCACGGTTCCGCTGATCGTCATCGCGTCTGCGCTCAGCGTCACGTCGCCGCCGCTGGTGTTGCCGTTGAGCGTGAGTGCGGACCCCGACATGGACAGGTTGCCGGAGACTGCGATGTTCGCTCCTGCGTTCTGGGTGACCGCACCGCCTGCATAGAGGTTGAACGTCGGTGCGGTGAGGGTGCCGGCCAGAGAAACTGTCGTTCCGCCATCGATGTACAACATGCCGGGTGCGGTGAGGCCGGCCGTCGTCGTCAATGCGCCTGCCGAGTAGAGATAAACGTAGGTCGGATTGAAGTTGATGGGCGCACTGACCGTCGTCGGACCGTAGTTGTACAGGTACAGGTAGTTCGTCGTCGACAGATTGTTCAATTCGGTCTGCGTGAGCGCAAGCTGGCCGGCAGTGTTCGTGCCGAGATTCATCGTTCGACCGCTGCTGTTCGCCTCGATCTGGATTCCGCCATTGCCGGCGGTCACCGTACCCTGAATTTCCATGTTGTCGGCGCTCAAATAGGCGCCTTGGCCGGTAACGCTCGAACCGGCGTCGATATCGATGGATGCCGAGGTGTCGGATGTACTCGCGCTGAAGTTGCTCGTCCCCGATACCTGGGCGCCACCCGTGATCTTGATACCGGTGCGACCCGACAGGCCGATGCTGCCGCTCGAGGTCGTGACGTTCGCCCCGAGGGTGGTCGTGCCGTTGTTGGAGCCGATGCTGATCGAACTTTTGGAATTGATTGCGCCGCTGATGGTGACGCCGCCCGCGCCGTTGATCCCGATGAAGCCGCCGTTGATGGCGCCGGCGCTGGTGATGGCTCCCGTACTGGCGGTCATCTGCACGTTGCCGCCGAAACTGCCCAGCGCATTCATCGTGTTGATCGGGGCGCTGACGGTAATCGCGTCGGTGGCGTTGGCCGTGAAGGACGCCCCACGCGTGGTGATCGGACCATCGATCGTAATGCCGCCGCCGCCCGAGTTATCGATATTCGCCGCCAAATTGACGCTCAGCGGATCGCCCGTCGTCGTGATGCTGCCGGCGGGCGTAATGACGATGTTGTTGTGTGCCTGCAGGGTGAGGGACGTCGTGCCGATGAAGGGCCCGCCGACCTGAGTCGAGGCACTTTTGACGATGGGGGCCGCAATCGTGATGTTGCCCTGGTCGGTCCCCGGCGTCGCGCCGCGGCTCGTGGTGTTCAGGATGACGTTGCTGCCGAAATCGAGTTGGGCATTGATCAGGTCGACGCCCAGGGTGGAGCCTTCGGTGAGCGGGGCGAAGAAGGGCGCGCCCGAGTTCAGCGTCGTATCGAAGAATCCGCCGGGGACCACGGTGAGGTCCACGGGATCGATTAGCCAAGTGCCCGGGGTGCCCGCGGGTGCACGGACGTCGGGGCCTTTCGTGACTTCGAGCCCCAGTTTGCCCGAGGTTTCGACAAAGCCGCCATTGCCTGCAGTTCGGCCGCCGCGGGCGCTGATGCTGCCGTGGCTGCGCGTGGTGTCGTCGGCCCACGCGATGATCTTGCCGCCGTCGCCCGTCGTGATGGCGTCGGCGTTGATCTGTGCATCGGCACCGATGTACGTGAACTGCGCATTGCGGACCGCGGCGTTTGCACCTTGTAGATCGCCGCCGACGAGTGCCGTGCCGCCGCCCTGGTCGCCCGAGACATCTATGCGAGCCGCGCCGACGAGGCCGACTCGATCCCCGAGCAACTTGACCTCCCCGCCCTTGCCGGACGTACCCGCTGCCTGGACGTCGCCGGCGACCAGCGTCGTGCCGTTCGAACTCACCTCGATGCTGCCGCCGCTTGGGCCGTTCGCCGTCGTGACACTGCCGGCATCGAGCGTGGTTTCCTTGACGGCACGGAAGACGATTTTGCCGTTCTCGCCGACCATCGCGGTGTTCGCGCTGACGGTTCCGCGGTTGGAAACGATGCTGCCGTAAAGTCCGATTCTGCCGGCATCGGCGACGATCTTGCCGAGGTTGACGGATTGCGCCTGCGGTGCGGAGACCTCGAAGCGGACTTCCGGGTTGGCGGTGTCGGTGAGCTCTACCGTCTTGCCGGCCGCGAGAATCACTTCGCCCTGCGGTGTATTGATGATGCCGGTGTTCGTCACGCCCTCGGAAGCGATCAGCATGACTCGTCCGCCGGCCGGCGTGACGATTTCACCCGCATTGGCGATGGCCTTTGCGTCGGGTGTGCCGCCGAAGCGCAGTTTGCCGGTCAGGAAATCGGCATCCATGATGTTCAGCGTGGATGCGACGAGGCCGGCTGTGTCGATATAGGCGCCCGCGCCGAACACGATGCCGTTCGGGTTGACCAGGAAGACACGGCCATTGGATTGCAGCCTGCCCAGGATCGAGGAGGCTTCGCCGCTCACGACCCGATTGAGCACGGCGCTGGCAGCACTTTGCTGAATGAACTTGGTCGTTTCGCCGGCGCCGATCGAAAAGCCTTGCCAATTGATGATGCTGCCCGGCGTGTTCGTGACGGTCAGCACTTTGCCTTGCGTGTTGAACGTGGCTTGACCGTGCGTGACGACGGGGCCGACCGGATTCGCCCAGGCGAGGGCGGGCGCGAAACAGCACGCGACGGCAGTTGCGACAGCGTGACGGCGAATCGTCCGCGGAAAGGCGTGCGTGAGGCTCATAACGGGCTCCCTGACTCTTGACGTGTCGGATCGGATTCCGAGCGCAATTGCCTGATCATCTTATCACTTAGGGCATCGACGAATGGGTATGGCATTCCGCACGGATGATGCATTCCGCGTGCGGGCGGCGTTTTGGCAACAGCTTGATGCAAGAAACAGCCCATCCCGGTGCCATCGATGAGGAAGGGGCGCCGCTTCGCGGAATGCTGCGCTGCCGCATCATCCTGGCGAATTTGTTTATTAGAGAATTCCGCGGGCGCGCAAGGCCTGAATCTCGTCGGGTGTCTTGCCGAGCACGTCGCGCAGGACCGGCTCGGTATGCTCGCCCAGCAACGGTGGATGCGCATCGTACGAAAGTGGCGTGCGGGAGAACTTGATCGGGTTGGCGACCAGGGGCAGGGTGCCGGCGACCGGATGCGGGACTTCCACGCGCATCCTGCGATGGACGACCTGCGGATCGGCGAAGACCTGATCGAGGCGGTTGATCGGTCCGCACGGCACGCCCAGCGGTTCGAGGATCCGGATCCAGTCGGCTGTCGTGTGTCGAAGCATGGCCTCGCCGATCAGCCGCTTCAGGTCGTGGCGGTTTGCCACACGGGCGGGGTTGTCGATGAAGCGCGGATCGTCGATCAGCGCCGACAAACCGGCAACATTGCAGAACCGGGCGAACTGCTCCTGGTTGCCGACCGCGAGAATGATGTCGCCGTCCTGCGTGCGAAATGCATCGTACGGCGTGAGGTTGGGGTGGGAGTTGCCCATCCGCCTGGGCGGCTCGCCCGAGACGAGATAGTTGAGGTTTTGATTGGCGAGCCAGGCCACCTGCGCGTCGAGCAGCGCCATGTCGATATGCTGCCCCACGCCGCTTGTGTTGCGTTCCCACAGGGCCGCCATGATGCCGACGGTGGCGTACATGCCGGTCATGAGATCGGCGATGGCGACGCCGGCCTTCTGCGGGCCGCCCCCGGGGAGTTCGTCGCGCTCGCCGGTGATGCTCATGAGGCCGCCCATGCCCTGGATCATGAAGTCATAGCCGGCGCGGTCGCGGTAGGGGCCGTCCTGACCGAAGCCCGTGATGGAGCAATAGACGATGCGCGGATTGATGGCGCGAATGTCATCGTAGCCGAGCCCGTAGCGGGCGAGATCGCCGACCTTGAAGTTCTCGACCAGGATGTCGGACTTCGCGGCGATCTCCCGGATGAGCGCCTGGCCTTCAGGCTGGGCGATGTCGATCGTGACCGACTTCTTGGCGCGATTGGTGCACTGATAGTAGGCAGAGTCGCTCGTCGGTGTACCTTCGCGGTCCCTGATGAAGGGCGGCCCCCACGCGCGTGTATCGTCGCCGCGGCCCGGCCGCTCGATCTTGATGACATCCGCGCCGAGATCGGCGAGGGACTGCGTGCACCACGGCCCGGCGAGGATGCGCGATAGATCCAGCACGCGGATGTTCGAAAGCGGGGCAGACATGACGACTCGCGAAATCCCGCGATCCTGACGCGATCCCTACCCGGTGTCAATCGAACGCCGGGTCAGTCCTGGACGCGACTTCAGTGTCGACGATCAATCGTGGCTCGCGCTCGGCTGTCTTGCATGACGGTGGCGAAAACCGATTGCCGTGACGGCAAGCCCCAACAGCATGAGAGCCCACATTCCCGGTTCCGGCACAGGGGCGACACGAAAGATCGTGTCCTGTCCGTAAGACGTAACGTAGAGTGCACCGTCGGGGCCCCGCGTCATGTCCGTCACGATGCCGAAGTTCGTGCCGAAGGGGGCGAACGCATCGCCTGCATCGAGCACGCCATCCGCCAGCGACCCGGTAAGAACGAAACCGTCGCGCGCCGCATTTAGGCGCAACAGCCACAGACGTCCGCCGTTCACTTCGCCGACGAGTACGGCGTCGTCGTATCCGGCGCCCAGGGCTGATCCGTGAAGGAAGTGCAGGGCCGTGATGCCGATCGGTTGCGCAAAGGAAAATTCAGGGTCGGCGTACACGGCGCCCGGCAGCATGACGAGATCGGTGGTCGAATTGCTGTCCCGGCTGTCGGGGCCCATGATCGGCGTCCAGCCGCTATTCATGCCGGCGAGAAGCAGATTGATTTCGTCGTAGCTGTTGGGTCCGTTCTCCGTGTTCCAGAGGCGTTGGGTGGCCGGATCGACGGCGAGGCCGAACGAGTTGCGCAGGCCATACGTGTACCAGCGGCGGACATCGGCGTTCGTGTTGGCGGAAAACGGGTTGTCCTGCGGCAGGGAACCGTCCGCGTTCAGCCGGAACACCCCACCTGCGTAGGCGCTCGTCGTCGATGACCGGTTCTGTTCGATGCCACTGCGGTTCAGATCGCCGGTCGCGCCGTACAGCTTCCCGTCCGGACCGAACAGCAACGGCCCGCCGTTGTGATTCGGCCCGTTCGCCTGACCGTCGGTGCTCGTGCCGAAGGTCGCCAGCGGTGTCGGGTTCTCGAGCGCAATTCCGTTCCAGGTGTAGCGGGCGAGCCTGTTCTCGGTCCAACTGCTGGCGCTGCCTGCGCTGTAGTAAAGATAGACGTAGCCGTTCTGGGCGTACCCCGGATCGATCGCAATGCCAAGCAGTCCGCGCTCGCTGTTGGTCGCGACCGACAAATCGAGCACGGTCGACAATGTGGCGCCATCGAAACGCTTGACCGCACCGCCCTTCTCGATCACGAATCCTGCGTTTGCATCCGTGAATCGCAGCGCAATCGGGTCATTGATTCCCGCGCCGAGGTAAGGGGATACCGACAGGTTGCTGTCGGAGAACGTCTGGGCGTGCGATAAGGCGGTGAGCAGCGAGACCAGCAGGGCAGCGATCTTGCGCATCGGGATTACTCCTCGGTTTGTCGGCTGGCGGACGCCGAGTCGATGAGTATGCAACCGAGGTCGTGAAGGAAGGCGTGAGGAAGTTCACGCCGACGATGCGACGAAGTGCGTCATCCGCACATGCGCTGCATCAGTCGCCGCAGAAAAGCTTCGCACTGGGCGATCTGATCGAGGCTCACATACTCGTTCGGCTTGTGAGCCTGCTCGATGCTGCCCGGACCACACACCACGGCCGGCATCCCCGCCACCTGGAAGAGCGAGGCCTCCGTCCCGTACGAGACCTTGCCGATATCGCGCATCTGCGTCAGGCCCAGGGCGAGGCGGGCCGTTTCCGAGTCGGCGCTGACGTCGAGCCCCGGCATGAAGGAGAGCACCTCCCAGTCGAAACCGCTGTTCGGATCGGTGCGCCTCATCTCGGGCAACAGCTCGCGCTCGGCGAACTGCTTCACTTCCTCGAACAGGGCCTCGGGACTATCCCCCGGCAGATGACGAAATTCGAAATCGAAGGTGCATTCCTTGGGCACGATGTTGAGCGCCGTGCCGCCCTGGATCACGCCGGTGTGCACCGTGGTGTGCGAAACGTCGAACAGCGGATCGAAAGGGCCGCCGTCGCGGAACCGGCGGGCCATGCCCTTCAGGTAGGCGATGATCTCGGCCGCAGCCTCGACCGCGTTGACGCCTTGCGGCGCGTACGCCGAATGGCAGGCAAGCCCGCGCACCTTGCAGCGATAGCTGTGCTTGCCCTTGTGGCCGATGACGACCCGCATGCTTGTCGGTTCGCCGACGATGACGGAACTGGGTCGAATACCGGCCCGCGCGAGATCGTCGATGAGTCCTCGCACGCCGATGCAGCCGATTTCCTCGTCGTAGGACAGCGCGAAATGCAACGGCTGGCGCAGCCCGTTCGCGACGAACTCCGGTGCCAGCGAAAGCGCCGTCGCCACGAACCCCTTCATGTCGGACGTGCCGCGACCGTAAATGCGGCCCTCGGCGATTTCGGCACGGAAAGGATCAGTGTCCCATTTCTGCCCGTCGACCGGCACTACGTCGGTATGGCCGGACAACACGACCCCGCCGGGTTCGTCGGGGCCGAGACTCGCGAACAGATTTGCCTTGCGGCGATCGCTGTCGTAGGTGAGTCGGCAACGTGCGCCGATCCTTTCCAGGTGCTGTCGCGCCCATTCGATGAGCTGCAGATTGGACTCGCGGCTGACCGTCGAAAAGGCGATGGCCTGGGCGATGGTGTCGACGACGTTCTCTGAAGTGGTCGGCATGGTCATTCTCGTTCGATGCGATACGGACACGGTGGACGCAGCCGGGTTACACGAAGCTGAGCTGCAGCGCGAGTCCAGCATAGGTGGGCGCATCGCGACGTGTCAAATCGAGGTCGCTCGATGCAGCTTTGGTGCACCACGATGGCGATTCGATTGCACGGGTGTCGACGCATGCCGTTCGCGTGGTCGGCTGTGGTAGGCTCTGCCAAGCAGCCTGTCGGACCACAACGCAGCGCGCGAAATCCAGTCCGGCGGCTGCTAGTGTCCTGAGCCAGAGATTCGTTGACGCCCAGGACAACCAGCACACGATCAATCGTACGGGAGGCGCCATGCGTCTGTGGTCTTTGCTCGTCGCAGTATGTTTCGTCTGGGGCGCGAATGCCTCGGCTCAGCAGATCACGATCGGGCTGGGCGGCGATGTCACGTCGATCGATCCGCACTATCACAACCTCACGCCCAACAACAACGTGGCCGACCACATCTTCGGCACGCTGCTCAACACGGACGCGAAGCAGCGCCTGCAACCCGGCATTGCCGAATCCTGGCGCCCGGTGGACGAACTGACGTGGGAGTTCAAGCTGCGCAAGGGCATCAAATTCCACGATGGTTCGGAGTTGACCGCCGAGGACGTTGCCTTCTCCATCGACCGTACGGGCAAGGTGCCGAACAGCCCGGCGCCGTTCACGCTCTATACGAAGCAGGTCACCGAAGCGATCGTGGTCGATCCGTACACCCTGCGTCTGAAGTCCGCCACGCCGTATCCGAACATGGCGGTCGAAATCGCGACGGTGCAGATCGTATCGAAGAAGGCGGCGACCGGCGCGAGCACCGACGATTTCAACACGGGCAAGGCGGCCATCGGCGCCGGTCCGTACAAGCTCGTGCGCTTCGCGCGCGGCGACCGGATCGAACTCGCGCGCCACGACGGCTACTGGGGGCCGAAGCCGCCCTGGGAGAAGGTCACGCTGCGTCTGCTGACGAACGATGCCGCTCGTGTCGCTGCGCTGCTGTCGGGTGATGTCCAGGCGATCGAAAACATTCCGACGGCCGATATGGCGAAGCTCTCCAAGAATCCGGGCATGAGCGTGTTTCGTGCCGTATCGAACCGGGTCATCTACCTGCATCTCGATTCGGGTCGCGACAAGTCCCCGTTCGTGACGGACAAGGCGGGTCAGCCGCTCGAGAAGAATCCGCTGAAGGATGTACGAGTGCGTCGCGCCATGTCGAAGGCGCTCAACCGGCCGGCCATCGTGGACCGCGTCATGGAAGGTCTTGCGGTGCCTGCCGGTCAGTTTTTGCCGGACGGCATGTTCGGCGTCAGTCCCAGGCTCAAGGTGGAAGCCTACGATCCCGAAGGCGCCAGGAAGCTCCTCGCCGAGGCGGGCTACCCGAACGGATTCGGGCTCACGATCCATACGCCGAACAACCGTTACGTCAACGACGAGCAGATCGCGCAGGCCGTCGCGCAGATGCTGACCCGCATCGGCATCGTCACGAAGGTCGATGCGATGCCCGCCAACGTGTACTTCACCCGCGCCGGAAAGCTCGAGTTCAGTTTCATGCTGGTGGGCTGGGGATCGGCCACGGGCGAGATGTCCTCGCCGTTGAAGTCGCTCGTCGCCACCTACAGCAAGGAGAAGGGGCGAGGGCCGGCCAATCGCGGCCGCTACTCGAATCCGCAGCTCGACGATATCATCGAAAAGGCGCTCGTCACCGTGGACGACAAGGCGCGCGAGGGTCTGCTGCAACAGGCCGTCGAGATCGCGATGAACGATGTCGGCGTGATCACGACCCACTTCCAGGTCAACACATGGGCGACCAGGCGCGGCATCAGCTATGCGGCACGTTCTGACGAGCGCACGCTCGCGATGAGCTTCGTGCCGGCGAAATAGTCTGTCGACTGAAACGAACACCTCCTCGAGGCAGCGGCGATGCTCGCGTATCTGATTCGCCGCCTTGTCGCAGCTGTCGGGCTGCTGTTCGTGATGTCGCTGCTGGTCTTCATCGGGGTGTATGCGATCGGCAATCCGGTTGATGTGCTGATCAGCCCCGAAGCGACGCAGGACGAAATCGAGATCGTGACGGCGGCACTCGGGCTCGACAAGCCGCTGTGGCAGCAGTACGTGATCTTCGTTCAACGCGCGCTCGAAGGAGATCTCGGGCGATCCTTCGCCTACAGCACGCCGGCGGTCGAACTCATCCTGCAGCGCATGCCGGCGACGCTGGAGCTCGCGCTGGCCGCGATGCTCATCGCCATCGGGTTCGGCATCCCGCTCGGTCTCTATGCCGGTTTGAAGCCGGACTCCTGGGTGTCGAAGTCGATCATGGCCGGGTCCATACTCGGATTCTCGTTGCCCACGTTCTGGGTCGGGCTGATGATGATCATGGTGTTCTCGGTGCAGCTGGGCTGGCTGCCCTCGTCCGGGCGTGGCGAGACGGTCGAGTTTCTCGGCGTGCAATGGAGCATCCTCACCGCAAACGGTTGGCAGCATCTGCTGCTGCCGGCCGTCAACCTCGCGTTGTTCAAGCTGTCGCTGCTCATCCGGCTCACGCGAGCGGGTACGCGCGAAGCGATCCTGCAGGATTACGTTCGGTTCGCGCGCGCGAAGGGCTTGCCCATGCGCCGAGTGGTCGGTGTACACATTCTCAAGAACATCATGATTCCCATCGTCACCGTGATCGGACTGGAGTTCGGTTCGGTGGTGGCATTCTCCATCGTGACCGAGACCATCTTCGCGTGGCCCGGGATGGGCAAGCTCCTGATCGATTCCATCAACGTGCTCGATCGGCCGGTGGTCGTGGCGTACCTGCTCGTGATCGTGACGCTTTTCATCGTCATCAATCTGATCGTGGATCTGCTGTATTCGTCGCTCGATCCCCGCGTACGGCTAACGGGAGCGGCAGCGTGAGCGAGACAACCGTGCCGGATGTCGCCCCGTCGGCGGATGTCGAGGAATCCCCGTGGCGGCGCTTTGCCGCCGCCTATGCGCAGAGCCGCCTTGCCATGGCAGCGCTCGTGGTGCTCCTCGCGATCGTCGTTGTCGGTTTGGCGGCGCCGTGGGTCTCGCCGCAGAATCCCTACGATCTCGCGCAACTCGACATCCTCGATTCGCGCCTGCCGCCCGGCGAGAAAAGCGGCACCGGCATGACGTTCGTGCTCGGCAGCGACGATCAGGGGCGCGACATGCTCTCGGCCATCTTCTACGGATTGCGCATCAGCCTCGGTGTCGGCATCAGCGCGACGCTTGCTGCCGTCGCCATCGGGCTGAGTCTCGGACTGATCGCCGCCTATGCCGGCGGCAAGACGGATTCGCTGATCATGCGCCTCGTCGACCTGCAACTGTCCTTCCCCGCGATCCTGGTGGCGCTCGTCCTGCTTGCCGTGCTCGGACAAGGGGTCGACAAGGTGATCATTGCGCTCATTGCTGTCCAGTGGGCCTATTACGCTCGCACCGTGCGCTCGACCGCGCTGGTCGAACGCAACAAGGAATACGTCGAGGCGGCGCGTTGCCTGCGGTTGTCCCCCGCGCGCATCCTGTTCCGTCACATCCTGCCCAATTGCCTGCCGCCGCTGATCGTCGTGGCGACCGTGCAGGTGGCGCATGCCATTTCGCTCGAGGCGGCGCTGTCCTTCCTGGGGCTTGGCCTGCCGATCACGCAGCCTTCGCTCGGTCTCCTGATCTCGAACGGATTTTCGTATCTCCTGAGCGGCAAGTACTGGATCAGTTTCTATCCGGGCGTCGCGCTGCTGCTGACGATCATGTCGATCAATCTCGTCGCCGATCATCTGCGCGACGTGCTCAATCCGCGGCTCGCGCGCTGATAATCGCGGGTTTCGATTCGAGAGCATGACCCATGGAGCAACGTCCCGAACTTCTTCTGTTGCGCGATTATCCCGAAGCGATGATGCGCGCGCTTCAGGCCGACTACGTCCTGCATCGGTACTTCGCGGCCGAGAACAAGGAGGCCATGATCGCGGCGACGGCCGAGCGCGTCCGCGGCATCGTCACCGGTTCCCAGATCGCCACGCCGCGCAGTCTCATCGAGGGCTTCCCCAAGCTGGAAATCATTGCCTGCTTCGGTGTGGGCGTGGATCCGATCGATGTCGGGTATGCGCATGAGCGGGGCATCGTGGTGACCAACACGCCGGATGTTCTCGTGGCGGACGTGGCGGACATGGGGGTGACGCTGCTGCTTGCCGCCTCGCGTCAGATCGTGAAGGGTGATCGGTTCGTGCGCGAAGGCCGTTGGCTCGGCGGCATCATGAATTTCACGCATCGCGTCAACGGCAAGCGGGCGGGAATCGTGGGTTGCGGGCGCATCGGCGGTACCGTGGCGCGGCGGCTCGAAGCCTTCGACATGACAATCGCCTATCATGGGCCCAGCGACAAGCAGCATCCGCGTTACCGCTACTATCCCGATCTCGTCGCGATGGCGCGCGATGTCGACTTCCTCGTATTGACGTGCCCCGGTGGGCCGGCCACGCGACACATCGTGAACGAACGGGTACTGAATGCGTTGGGGCCCGACGGCATTCTCGTCAACATTGCACGCGGCAGCGTCGTGGAAGAAGCCGCGCTCGTTGCCGCGCTTCGGGAAGGCATGATTCGCGGGGCCGGTCTCGACGTGTATGCGGACGAGCCGCGAGCACCGACCGCCCTGCTCGATCTGGACAACGTCGTGCTGTCGCCGCATCAGTCGAGCGCCACGCACGAGACGCGAGCCGCGATGGGTGACTGCACCCTCGCGAATCTGCGTGCCCACTTCAGCGGGCAGCCGGTACCGAATCCCGTATAGGCACTCGCTACTTCGGCGACAGCCCGAGGGACTTCCACAACTGATTGTGGCGGTCGAATTCCGTCTTGATGAATGCCGAGCATTCTTCGGGCGAAGCGCTGGACGTCAATTCCACGCCCTGCTTGAGGATGCGTTCGAACAGTTCGCGATTCTGGACTGCGCGCGCGATCTCGGTCTGCATGCGCGCGCGAATGTCGCGCGGCGTGGCCGCAGGTGCGGTAATCACGTTGAAGATGATGGCTTCGTAACCGGGCACGCCGGCCTCCGCGATCGTCGGTACGTCGGGGAAGATGCGCGAGCGTGTCTTGCTGGTGACGCCGAGCGCGCGGATTTTTCCGGCCTTGACTTGCGGCAAGGCGGTGCTCACCGTGGCGAACATCAGCGAAACGTGGCCGCCGATCAGGTCGATCATCGCCGGGCCGCCGCCCTTGTAGTGCACGTGGAGGAAGCGCGCACCGGTCTTCTCTGCGAAGAGTTCGGCGGCGATCCGCCCCGTCGAGGCTTCGCCCTGGGTGGCATGCACGAGATCTTCCGGGCGGGCACGCGCGAGTGCAACGAGCTCCTTCACCGACTTCGCCGGCACCGAGGGATGGACGACGAGTGCCTGCGGCAACGTCGCGATGAGGCTCACGCCGGCGAAATCGCGCACCGGATCGAACGGCACCTTGGCAACGAGGCCGGGCAGCGAGACGAGCGAGTTGGCGTTGGCAAGCAGTGTGTAGCCATCGGGCGCGGCACGAGCGACGTACTCGGTGCCGATGATCGAGCTGCCGCCGGGGCGGTTGTCGACGATGACCTGCTGGCCCATCTGCTCGGTGAGTTTCTGCGCGATGCCGCGGGTGACGATGTCGACGTTGCCGCCCGGGGCGAGCGGAATGACGATGCGGATCGGCTTGCTCGGATAATTCTGTGCGCTCGCGGTCATCGCAGGGAAGGTGCACGCGGCAGCCACGAGCATGCATGCGCAGAAGCGGCCGTGCTGCTGCCCGATCGGCGCAGATGGCGATCGGGCATCGTGACGGGCATGGCCGTGTGTACTCCTTGAGGTCATGTCACGCACCCTTGTTCTTTGCCGCTTCTGCGCGGATCGCCGAGATCGTCGTGCGCGGGGTAATGGCTTCCTGCTCGATCTTCAGTTCGATGATCGCCGGCTTGCCGGAGGCCAGAGCGCGTTCCAGCGCGGGCTCGAACTCGTCGTCGCGCGTGACACATTCGCCATGACCTCCGTAGGCGCGCGCAAGTGCCGCGAAATCGGGGTTGCGCAGATCGGTCCCGGAAACGCGGCCCGGATACTCGCGCTCCTGGTGCATGCGGATGGTGCCGAACATGCCGTTGTTGACGACGAAGATGAGGATCGGCAGATCGTACTGGACGGCGGTGGCGAGTTCCTGGCCGGTCATCATGAAGCCGCCGTCGCCGCAGAAGCACACGACCGTACGATCGGGATGCACGACTTTCGCTGCGACGGCCGAGGGCACGCCGTAGCCCATCGCTCCCGAGGTGGGTGCGAGCTGCGTGCGAAAGCCGGTGTACGAGTAGAAGCGGTGTACCCAGATCGCGAAGTTGCCGGCGTCATTGGTGACGATGGTGTTGTCCGGCAGGCGCTTCTGCAAACGCGTCATGACGTGCGACAGGTTGAGAGTGCCGGGCATGTTCGTCGGCTGCTGCCAGCGTTCGAAATCCGCGCGCGCCTCGGCGGCCCAGCTGCGCCATGCGCCGGCGTCGACGGGAGCAAGTGCCTTGGCCGCTGCGGCGAACTCCGGCATGCCCGAATTGATCGGCAAGTCGGCCTGATAGACGCTGCCCAGTTCTTCCACGCCGGCATGTACGTGGATCAGCTTCTGGTTCGGGCACGGCACCTGAACCAATGTGTAGCCGTTGGTCGTCCACTCGCCGAGACGGGCGCCGATGACGAGCAGCAGGTCTGCTTCGCGCACGCGCTTGTCGAGGGCGGGATTCATGCCGACGGCGATGTCGCCGATGTAGTGCGGATCGCGGTTGTCGAGCAGATCCTGACGTCGGAACACTGCGGCGGCCGGCAGCCCGTTCGCAACGATGAAGGCCTTGAGATCGGCGCAGGAGGCTTCGTCCCAGCCGTTGCCGCCGAGGATGGCGAGCGGGCGACGCGCTTGCGAGAGCATTTCGCGCATGCGCTTGATGTCGTCGATGCCGGGGTGTGCGGCTACGCGCTTGTACGGCGCAGTATCGGGAACTGCTGCCTTCGCGATCAGCATGTCGTCGGGCAGGGCGAGCACCACCGGGCCGGGACGCCCGGCGACGGCCGTGTGGAAGGCACGGCTCACGTATTCCGGCACCCGATCGGCCCGATCGATGGACGCGACCCACTTGGACATCTGGCCGAACATGCGGCGGAAGTCGACTTCCTGAAACGCCTCGCGATCGATGGCATCCGAACCTACCTGACCGATGAAGAGAATCATCGGCGTCGAATCCTGCTTGCCGGTGTGCACGCCGATGCTTGCGTTCGTCGCACCCGGTCCGCGCGTCACGAAGCAGATCCCCGGACGTCCGGTGAGCTTGCCGTAGGCTTCCGCCATGTTGGCCGCGCCCCCTTCCTGACGGCAGACGATCAGGCGAATGTCGCGGTGATCGTGGAATGCGTCGAGCGCGGCGAGATAGCTTTCGCCGGGGACGCAGAACACCGTGTCCGCGCCGTGGACCTTGAGAGCATCGACGAGCAATTGGCCGCCGGTGCGGGCCGGTTGATCCGAGTTCAAGAGCGTCTCCTCCTAACGAGAGAAATCGAAAATTCGGTGCCAGGCACGTGCCTGGCACCGAATTTTTCTACAGGCGGCTGTGTGCCGCCTCGGCGGCGTGCAGCGCTTCGAGAAGCGGCTTGCGCAGCCACTGTTTGTTGAGGGTGAAGGCATGGGCCGGCTTCGATCCGAGCAGGAGCGCGGCGGCTTCGGTGCGGGCATCGAGTTCGGGCGCGGCAACGACTTCGGCGATCAGGCCGCGGGTGAGTGCTTCGGCGGCCGGCATGCGGCGTCCGGACTGGACCAGATCCGACGCGACGCCTGCGCCAGCGAGGTGCGTCAGGATCGCAAGGCCCGGCATCGTCGGGCCGCCGAGGTCGATCTCCGGCAGGGAGATCGCCGCATTCTCGACGGCGACGACACGGTCGGCGAGCAGTGCGATCATTGCGCCGCCGCCCGAGGCCACGCCGTTCATGCGCGTGATCATCGGCTTCGGGAAACCGGCAAGCGCAATCACCAGTTCGAAGAAGCGCTCGGACCGCAGCCTTCGCGCCTGATCGGCGGGAAGTTCGGAAACCGTGCGTACATCGACGCCGCCCGAAAATGCGCGTGCACCCGTACCGGTCAGCACCAGCGCCCGGATGCTTGCATCGCTGACGCCAGCAGCTACGTGCGCAGTCATCTGCGCCATCATGTCCGCGGTCATGGCGTTGGCCTTGTCGGCACGATCGATGCAGAGCCACGCGATATCGCCGCGGCGTTCGAAGGAAACTGGACTGGGGGTACTCACGGGTTCTCCTGCCTGCCGAACGGGGTGGTTCGATCGATCGCTTTCGATCGATCGATTCCAGGATGCGGTCCTTCAAGCCGGGCCATGACGACATGCCGGCCATCCCGGGCGATCCTGCGGTGTATCATAACAGTGACCCCGTTCGTCCCTTCCTGGAGGAGAAAAGCATGCTGACGAAAAGACTGGCAGAATTCGTGATCAACACCCGTGCGTCCGACGTCCCGAGCGATGTCATGGATGCCTCGCGCGACGCATTCATCGATACCCTGGGCGTGGCCCTCGTCGGCTCCATCGACGAAGTGGGCGAGATCGCCTTCCGTTACGTGAACGGTCTCGGTGCCAGGCGCGAAGCGACGATCTGGGGTACGCATGCCGCCACGACGATGGCAGAGGCCGCGTTCATCAACGGCATCTACGGCCATGCGCTCGACTTCGACGATGTCCACACGAACCTGCACGGTCATCCCAGTACCACGATCGTGCCCGCGACCATCGCTGCCGCCGAAGCCGTCGGTGCATCGGGCGAAGCGCTGCTCGCAGCGTACGCCATCGGGCTGGAGGTTGGCGGCAAGCTGGGTGTGGCCGTCGGCAATCAGCACTATCAGCGCGGATGGCACGCCACCGCCACGATGGGCATCTTCGCGTCCACGGCAGCCGTCGGGCGCCTGCTCGGACTGACCGTCGAGCAACTCCAGCACGCGTTCGGTCTGGCCGCCTCGCAGGCTTCCGGCATGCTGAAGAACTTCGGCACGATGACGAAGCCCTTCCACGCAGGACACGCCGCCCGCTGCGCAGTCCAGTCGGTGCAAATGGCGAAGGCAGGCTTCACGGCCAGCACCACGATCTTCGATGGCGACGACAGCTTCTTCATGACCTACGGCGAAGCCGACCGCGTGCCGTTCGAGCCCCTGGTTGAACAGATCGGCAAGCCGTGGGAGGCCATCAAGCCCGGCATCAGCTACAAGCGCTGGCCCTGCTGCTACTGCAACCATCGTTCGATCGGCGGGATGCTCGAGATGTTCAAGGTCGCCGACATCCAGGCGAAGGATGTCCTCGCCGTCGAGATCGGTTTTCCGCCGGGCAGCGACACCGCGCTCGTCCACAGGAATCCGCAGACCGGCCTCGAGGGCAAGTTCAGCATCGAGTACGTTGCCTCGGCCACACTGCTCGATCGCAAGGTCGGCATCGACACCTTTACCGACGTCATGGTGCAGCGGCCCGAGATCCGCGATCTCATGAAGAAGGTGAAGCGCTACCGCGTCGACGTCCAGGGCAATTTCTCCGGCGGCGTCGGCTTCAACGACATTCTCATCCGCACGACCAAGGGCGAGTTCAAGCGGCGCGAGGATCGCGCCCCCGGCTCGCCCGCCTGGCCGATGAATGCGGCCGAGCGAGATGAAAAATTTCTGGATTGCGCGGGCCGTGTGCTCGGCGACATCGGCGCCAGGAAGGCGCTGAGCCTCGCGGTGGATATGCGCAAGCTCGGCAATGCGGCCGATCTCGCGAAGTCGATGGTGCCGACCGAGACAGCCACGAAGGCTGCCGGCCAGTCCGAATCGGCGATGGCGAAGTAAGGCGATCGGGGCGCTGGGCGATGGTGAGCGAAGAGAGAAGTCTCGCGCCGATTGCGCGTGCCGATCTCAAGCGGCTGCTCAATATCGCCCGCACCGAACGCGAGGATTTCTTCTCGCGCCACAAGGAGTACGCGATCCTCTATCGCAAGCGGGTGCTTTGCACTGCGTTGTGCGGCGACGCCGCCCTGCATTACATGAATGGTCAGACCGGCGTTGCGACCTTCGAAGTGTGGACCTTCTACGCCGAGCATCCCGAAGCGTCGTTCCCGCACTGGCACGAGGAGCGCTACGACTTCGGTCGCAGTGCCAAGTTCGGTCGTTTGCCCGGTGCGTCCGATGCCTTCAAGGGGCGGCCGGTAGACTTGTCCGGCCGCTCGATCGAAGCCTCCCCGCTCGACGATCCGCTCGATGCCTTGCAGCACTATTTGCGGCGAGGCTCGACCCCTGTGGCGCGCCGGCTGGCGGAAAAGGCCGTCGTCCTGCTCGAGCCGGAACAGGTGGCCGGTTATATCGCGTGGCCGACGCTCGTACCCGCGCGGCCCACGCCCATCGGGGCCATCTGAACTGGTCCACCAACGCCGCGACTTCTCCAGTCGCCGCCCCATGCGCCGGCCCTCGCGGTCGGCCTCTCAGGAGGAGTGATGAATCGATCCACGTTGCTGGCGCGCCTGCTAGGTGCCCTGATGATCACTGCGAGCGCCGTAGCAGGTGCGCAGAACTATCCCAACGGTCCGATTCGAATGATCGTGCCGTATCCACCCGGCGGCGGCACCGACATCCTTGGGCGCCAGATCGGCCAGAAGCTCACTGAAGCCTGGGGCGTGCCGGTGCTCGTCGACAATCGCGGCGGTGCGAGCGGCACGATCGGGACGGCCCTGGCGGCGAAGGCGCCTGCGGATGGCCAGACGATCCTCGTCGTGCCGAGCGCGTTTGCGGTCAATCCGAGCATCTTCAAGAATCTTTCCTACGATTCCACGCGCGACCTCGTGCCTGTGACGCAACTCGCCGCGAGCCCGCTGATTCTCTGTGTGCATCCCTCGTTCCCAACACGCTCGGTGAAAGAGTTCATCGCGTTCATCAAGGCGCGGCCTGATCAAATCGTCTACGGCAGTTCCGGCAGCGGTTCGCCGCCGCAGATCGCGACCGAACTCTTCAAGCTCATGACCGGCACGAAGATGATACATGTGCCTTACAAGGGGGCAGGCCCCGCTGCGGTCGACCTCTTGGCCGGGCAGATTCCGATCTACTTCATGAACGCGCTCTCGGTCGTGCCGCACATCCGTGCGAATCGCGTTCGTCCGCTCGGGGCGACCAGCGCGAAGCGCTTCGAAGCGCTGCCGGACGTCCCGACGATTGCCGAGGCCGGCGTCCCGGGCTACGAGTACATCAACTGGTACGGCGTGCTCGCGCCGGCCGGTACGCCGCCGGCCGTGCTTGCCAAGCTGCAATCCGAGATTGCCCGGATTCTCACCCTGCCGGAATTGCGCGACCGCTTGAGCAAGGAAGGTGCGGCGGTCGTCGCGAGCACGCCAGCCGAATTCGCCGTGTTTCTCAAGACCGAAATGGAGAAGGCGGCCCGGATCGTGAAGGCGTCGGGGATGACTGCGAACTAAGAGATGGGGAAAGGGGGAAGGGTCGAGGACCCGGTCAGGGCGTGCTCGTTGGTTTATGCCCGTAGAATTGTGTTCACTGACTCGATGCACCCAGAACGTTTCCGGTAACAACCAGAAGCATCCGGCCTTTCACACTTCCCGCACGTTCACAATCAAGCACAGGAGTCCAACAATGCCCTCCTCAACCTACCAAGCCCTCTGGCCGCGCAGCCCGCGCCAGGTCGGCGTCAAGCCGCTGGCTCTTCGGCTCGATACACTGAACGGCAAGACCGTCGCGCAACTGTGGGACTACGTCTTCCGCGGCGACGAAGTGTTCGCGCTGCTCGAAGAGGGGCTGAAGAAGCGCTACCCCGACATCAAGTTCGTGAGCTTCAAGGAGTTCGGCAACACCCACGGCAGCGACGAGCGCGAGGTGCTCAACGCACTTTCGCGCAAGTTCAAGGAGCTGAAGGTCGACGCCGTCGTTTCCGGGATGGGTTGTTGAGGCAGCTGCACGCCCGCCGTGTTGCGGGCCAGTGCAGCAAGCGAGGCAGCCGGTGTGCCGTCGGCGACCCTCGTGTGTGAAGGCTTTCTCGGTCTGGCGTCTTCGTCGTCGGTGGGGCTCGGCATGCCGAACCTGCCCGTCGCGCTCGTGCCGGGCCATACCGGCGTGCAGAGCAACGAGGCGCTGCGCCGTAACATCATGGAGGTCACGCTCGATCGCGTGGTGAGCAATCTCACCGAGCCGCCCAAGGAAGCGCTCATCGAAGATGAAGCGGGTGCCAAGGACGTGATCTGCACGGGTACGTTCGAAGAGGTCAACGAGTACTTCGAGGCGAACGACCTGAGCGATGGGCTGCCCATCGTGCCGCCGACAAAGGAAAAGGTGGCGGAATTCCTTCGGCATACCGATCGTGCAGCCGATGAAGTGCTCGGCATCATGCTGCCGGACAGCCGCGCGGCCACGGTCTGGAGCGTCGCGGTGAACGGCGTGATGGCCGGCTGCCGGCCGGAATACATGCCGGTGCTGGTTGCCCTCGTCGAAGCGATGGTCGACCCCTATTACGGTGTCGAGCACAGCGGCAACACGCCCGGCGGCGAGACCCTCATCGTGATGAACGGCCCGATCATCAAGCAGCTCGGCTTCAACTACACCCAGGGCGTGATGCGCGACGGTTTCAAGGCCAATACCTCGGTGGGTCGCTTCTGGCGGCTGTACCTGCGCAACGTCGCAGGATTCCTGCCGCACAAGAACGACAAGGCCACGTTCGGCAACACGTGGCGCGTCGTCGTGCCCGAGAACGAGGACGTCCTGGCTAAAATCGGCTGGGAACCGAACAGCGTGGAGTTCGGCTACCCGGCAGGATCCAACACGGTGTGGGTGGCGCGCTATACCGGGGGCAACCATATCTCGTCGGTATCGGGCAGTACACCCGAGGAACTGATGCCCTACATGGCCGACGCGATGATCAAGCAGTATTCCTGGCAGATCATGTTCTCGGTGGGGCAGGGTATGGGCACGCTGCGTCCGCTCATGCTGATGTCGCCCATCATTGCCGAGACGATCGCGAGCTGGGGCTGGTCGAAGCGGGACGTGAAGCAGTATCTGTACGACCACGCGCGCATCACGGCCGAACAGTTCGAGCGCTTCCTGCGCGACTGGACTTTGAAGCCGATCTGGAGCCTCAAGGAAGAGGCGATGCTGGGGCGGATTCCGAAGGTCTATCACGAGTCGGACGACCCGCAGCGGCTGGTGCCGCTCGTATGGGAGCCCGAGGACTACATGATTGCAGTCACCGGCGACCTCATGCGCAACAGCGTGTACATCTTCGCCCACAACGGCGTACTGGGGTACCCCACCTGCAAGGAGATTCGTTTGCCCAAGCAGTGGGATGCTTTGCTCGAGAAAGGAAAGCGCAAGTGACTCTGCGTCGTCGGCACGACATCTGGGACATTGCTATCGTCGGCGGCGGGATTGCCGGATTGACTGCCGCGTGGCATGCGATGCGGCGCGGCATGGCGCCATGTCTGTTCGAACCGCAGCCCGGTTTCGGTGGACAGGTGGCGACAGTGAATCATATCGACGACTGGCCGGCGACCGGGCCCGTGTCAGGCGTGGAGTTGGCGGCAGGACTTGCTGCGGGCTTGAGTCACGAGATCATCGGGATTTACAACGAGCCGGTGTCGAAGGTGGAGCGCGAGGGCGGGTTGCTTCGGGTTTCCTCGTCCTCGACGAGCGTGCGTGCACGGTGCGTGATTGCAGCCAGCGGTGGCCGACTGCGTACGCTCGGCGTCCCCGGCGAAGAGCAACTCCGAGGCAAGGGTGTTTCGCAATGCGCGGATTGCGACGGCGGATTTTTCCGCAATCAGGATGTCGTGGTGGTCGGCGGCGGCGACGCCGCCCTGCAGGAGGCCCTGGTGTTGGCCGAGACCAGCGCTGCCGTCACCATCGTTTCCCGATCGCGCTTGAAGGCTCGATCGGCCTATGTCGAGCGCGCCGCCGGCAAGCCCAACGTGCGCTTCGTGTGGGATAGCACGGTCGACGCCATCCACGGAACGGAGGGCGTCACCGGCGTGCGCGTGCGCAACGTCCTCACCGGGGCAACGAGCGATCTGCCCTGCAGCGGCGTGTTTCCCTTTATCGGTGTCGAGCCGCAGGCCGCGTACCTTCCGCCTTCGGTGAAGCGGGATGCTGCAGCGTGTGTCGTGACCGATGCTCGGTTGCGAACGAACATCGAGGGCCTGTTCGCCATCGGCGCCGTCCGTGCCGGTTATGGCGGCGATCTCGTCAGTGCCGCCGGCGAAGCAGCGCTTGCCGTCGCCGTCGCTGCGCGCGAAGTCATCCCCTAACCGCGACCCTGAGTCGACCCCGGGGTCGACTCAGGGTCGGCGGGAAA
>JBIKKL010000187.1:0-8251 GCA_044360365.1 Burkholderiales bacterium
CAGCCTTGCCGCCGAAATCATGGCCCGCCTCGCCGAGAAGGCTTTCTACGATCTCGATGCCCCGCTGGCACGGGTGTGCAGCGAAGAGGTCCCCATCCCCTACGCGCGTCACATGGAAGAAGCAGCGTTGCCGCAGTCGGCAAAGATCGTCGAGGCAGTCGAACGGATGCTGGGAAAACGATGAGCACGCAGGCATTCAAGCTGCCGTCGTTGGGTGCGGACATGGATCGCGGCAAGCTGCTCGAATGGCGCGTGCGGCCCGGCGACATCGTGAGGAAGGGCGATGTCGTGGCCGTCGTGGATACGAGCAAGGCTGCGATCGACGTCGAGATCTGGCAGCCCGGGCGAATCGAAGCCCTGCTGTTGCAGCCAGGTGACGACGTGCCCGTCGGCACACCGATGCTGAACATCGCCGTCGAAGACACCACGCTGTCCGGCACAACGGCGCATGCCGACCCACCCCTGGAATCTGCAGTCCCCGATCAGCCGCAGCTTCAAGTCGAATCGCAGCCGCGACCCGTGACCAGCGTCCCTTCATCCGTACCGAATGTCGGACGCCGCCGCATCTCGCCGGCGGCGCGCCGACATGCAGAGGAACTGGGACTGAATCTCGATGCCGTCGTCGGCACGGGTCCGGACAATGCCGTAACGATCGACGATGTACTTCGGGCCGGACGGACCCAATCGGCGCCTGCGACTGCGCCCGCGCCCACCCCAGCCTCAGCTCCCGCCACTTCGGTTGCGGATCGCGCGGCGGCGATGCGCCAAACGATCGCGGCGGCCATGACGCGATCCAAGCGAGACATCCCGCACTACTACCTCGCAACGGAGGTTCCGCTGGAAAGGGCGACCGATTGGCTTGCCCGAGCCAACGCCGAACGCCCCGTGACGGCTCGCATCCTCATGGCTGCGCTCTTCATCAAGGCGACGGCATTGGCCGCACGCAAGTTTCCCGAGATGAACGGCTACCATCGCGACGGCACGTTCGTACCAGCGCCGGCCGTCCATGTCGGCGTCGCGATTTCATTGCGTCAGGGCGGACTGGTTGCCCCGGCAATGATGGCAACCGATTCGAAATCCATCGATGAAGTCATGAGTTCTCTTGCGGATCTCGTCAGGAGAACACGCGCCTTCTCGCTCAAGGCCTCGGAATTTTCGCAGCCGACCCTGACGCTGACGAATCTCGGCGACCAGGGCGTCGAACTCGTGCAGGGCGTCATCTACCCGCCGCAAGTCGCGCTCGTCGGCTTCGGCAAGCCGACGCAACGAGCCTGGGTCGAAGGCAATGCCCTCAAGCTGATCCCGGTGGTGACGTTGAGTCTCGCCGCCGATCACCGCGTGAGCGACGGTCACCGCGGCGCGCTTTTCCTCGCGCACATCCGCGAGCTTCTGCAGCAACCCGAAAACCTGTGAAAGGCCCCTCATGGATGCATCCCACGTGCGCGCAACGATCGCCGAGGTGCTCGCCGGCATCGCGCCGGAGGTTGAATTCTCTGCGCTCGACCCGCTGGCGCCGCTGCGCGATCAGATCGATCTCGATTCGATGGACTTCCTGAACGTCATCGTCGGATTGCACGAGCGCCTGAAGGTGGATATTCCCGAGTCGGATTACGCCCGTCTCATCTCCCTGGACGATCTCGTCGCCTATCTTGCGGCGAAGCAACCGGCGTGAGATCGAATCAGCGCTTGTAGTACGCCTTGACCGTTTCCCAGGCGACGGCTTGAAGATGGCTGGCGACGTCTGGCGCCAGGCCAGCCGCGGACTGGAGCCCTTCCGGTGACTTATCGTAAAGCGCGGCATACGCCGTACACGCGGCGAGATACGTTCCAGCGAGGCTAGGGTGGCGCTTGTCCGCCTGATAGAGTTCCAGTTCGGGTCGCGCGGCAATCGATCTCGCGAAGGCCAGTCCGGCCGGGATGACGAATGCTTCGTTCTGGTTGCCCGCCAACGTGTATTGCTCGGCGAGCCCGTCGATCATGTCGGGCTTGTCCTTGTACGCCCAGGACATCAACAGCACCGGGCGCAATCCTGCCTTTCGCAGCGTCTGCGAGTGTCGGCGAACGTATTCATGACAATTCTTCTGCAACTGCGGATGCACCGGACACTGGCTGCAATCCATCATGATCGCTGTGTCGTACTGAGGCCCGGGCTTGTTGAATCGGACTTCGTTGTTGCCCACGAACGAATAGCGCCCGAGACCATCGGGCCTGACGAGCGACTCCATGTCGTGCCAGTCGAGACCCGACCCGCCGATCGCCACCAACGTGCCGCGCACACTGGATTGGGCCGAACGCACGAGTCGGCCGAAGTGACCGTAAATGCCGTTGTTGTAGTAGAAGAAGCTGTTGCCCACCCACATGATAGATTTAGGGGTATCACCGAGCGACTTCACGCTCGGCGGGGTTTGCGCCTGCACACCCGATGCGACACACGCAAGAACCACCAGCAGCAGTCCTTTAAATCGCTTCAAACGATCGTTCAACTTGTCTCTTCCCAGGACACATTGTTCGGATGCCCGTAGCGTTTGACACCGGCACACGCAGCCACTTAGTGTAGCGGAACGACTGTCGAAACTGATGCTCCTTGCCAAGGACGATGCTGTTCGCCCTCGCGAATCGCTCATGCACCGTACAGAACCGGAGAGAACCATGACAAGATCGAAACGAACCGCCGCCCTGGGCGCGGTGCTTGCGTTCAGCACCCTGTCGGCATGGGCCCAGGACTATCCCGCAAAGCCCGTCCGCATTCTGGTTGGCTTCGCACCGGGTGGCGGCACCGACATCATGGCTCGCACCGTGGCTGCCAAGATCGCGGACAGCCTGAAGCAGCAATTCGTCGTCGAGAACCGACCGGGCGCCAACGCGAACATCGCGGCCAAGACCGCGGCCGATGCGCCTGCGGACGGCTACACGATCCTCTTCATGTCCGTCGCCCACATCATGAGCAAGCCGGTCTACAGCAAGCTCGGTTACGACATCGAGCGTGATCTCGCACCGATCACGGTCGTATCCAATGTACCGAACGTGTTGGCCGCGCATCCTTCGTTGCCGTCGCGAACGGTCAAGGAGTTCATCGCGCTCGCGAAGTCGAAGCCGGGCGAGATCACCTATGGCACTTCCGGGGTGGCAAGTCCGGAGCATTTTGCCGGCGAGATGTTCAAGATGATGACGGGCACGAACATCGCCATGATTCCCTACAAGGGCGGCGGCCCGCTCGCCATCGATCTCGTCGGCGGACATCTCATGACGTCGTTCAGCACCATGCCGCCCATCATCCCGCACGTGAAGGCGGGTCGCGTGCGGGCGATCGCCGTCACGATGGACAAGCGCGCCGCCGTGCTCCCCGAGGTGCCGACCATCGCCGAAACCGTTCCCGGTTATGCGACGAGCACGTGGTATGGCGCCATGGTTCCGGCCAAGACCTCGCGCGAGATCGTCACGAAGCTCAGCCAGGCCATGCTTCAGGCCCTGGCATTGCCCGACGTCAAGGAACGCCTCGCGGCGCTGGGCGCCGAGATCGTCGCCACGACACCCGAACAAACCTCGGCCTTCTTCAAGACCGAACTGACGAAGTACACGAAGGTCGCACGCGCTGCCGGCATCAAGGGCGAATGACGTACGCTTGAGATGTGCTGTCGCACTTCGTGACTAACGTCGTGCGACAGCAGAGCGATCCGCAGGTCAGGTCAAGCCCAGGAAGCGCGCCGCATTGCCATACATGAGCTGCGGCAACACTTCGGGCCGGATGGGCAGGGTGCGGAACCAGTCCATATAGCGCTTCACGCCGATGAACGGATACGAGCTGGCGAACAGGAAGCGATCGGCCATGAACCCGTTCGCGGCTCGAATGTAATCTTCCGAGCCCGGCATGCCGCACAGATATTGATCCGGCGACAGGTAGATGTTCGGACGCCGGAAGGCAACGTGCAGGATCTGATGGACCCAGGGCCAGGCGCCATGCGTGATCGCGATCCTGAGATCGGGAAAGTCGCCGGCCACCCGATCGATGTGGATCGGATTGGTATAGGAAAGGTCCGGCCCGGCGCTGCCGCCCGCCATGACGCTCACCGGAATCCCCTTGTCCTCGCAATAGGCATAGATCGGATAGAGCCGGCGGTCATCCGCATACATCGCCTCGGGATAGCTGCCGGGTTCCAGATTGATGCCCTTGAGACCCATGGCCAGGGCTTCGTCGATCTGGGCGATGGCCCTGCGACGGTTGCTCGGATCCACCGCACCCACGCCGATGAACTTGCCGGGCCAGGTCTTGACGATGTAACCGACATCGTCGTTGCTCACGGTGCCGTAAAGCCCGGAGTAGCGGCCCATCACGACCCCGCAAGTCACCCCGGCATCGTCCATTTCGGCAAGCAGCATGTCCATCGACTTCGCCTGCGCCGATGCCGCGGGCTCCATGCCGTGCTGGCGCGTGATGCCGTCGCGCCGCTCGGCTTTGGCGTACATCACCAGATCGAGAAAGCCCCTGACCGGCGGGCGCAGCCGGAAGTCGATGACCTGTGTCGTCATGCTTTCCCTCCGGGAGCGGCACGCCACAACTCCGCGATCTTCGACATGTCGGCCTGGCCCTCGCCGCGCAGCTGAGCGAGCCGATAGACCTCCTGCGCCGCGGAGAGCATGAACACCGGCGCAGATCCACTGGCGGCCAAGCTTTGCAGCATGCCCATGTCGTCGCACACGTGCTCGACCGTCACGCGCGGCGGATGATAATCGCCCGAAACGATGCGCGGCCCGAACGCTTCGAGCGCCTTGCTGGTGGCCCCCTGCATCAGGGCATCGAACAGCAGCTTGAGATCGACGCCCGCCCGGGAGCCAAGCATGAACGCCTCGTTTACCAGCGCGACGGTCCCATAGCTCAGCACGTTGCTGATGAGCTTGGCCGTGTGACCGTGGCCCAGCGGACCGAGGTGCACGAAAGTGTCGCCCATGCCCTTCAGCACCGGCATCGCCTGGTCGACGTGAGCCTGCTCGCCGCCGAGGAAGAATGCCAGCGTGCCCGCCTTGGCGCCGGCCACGCCGCGCGTCATGCCGGCATCGACCATTCCGATCTTGCGCTCCGCGAGCAGCGTACCGAGCTTGCGCGTGCTCGGCGGATCACTGGTCGAACAATCGATGACGACCGACCCGGGCTTCGCATTGGCGATGATGCCCTCTGCACCGAGCATCACGGCCTCGACCTCACGCGAAGTCGGCAAGCTCAATACGATGACATCCGCTGCAGCGGCCAGCGCCTTCGGGGCGGGCTGCACCTTCGCACCCGCGGCCTTCAATCGTTCGACCGGATCCGCTCGCCGGTGCTGCAATACGCCGACCTCGAACCCCTTCTTGATCAGATTGGCCGCCATCGGCTCGCCCATCGCGCCCAGCCCGACGAAACCTACGTGCATGTCGTTCCCCTCTCCTGATTTCAGAAATGAAAGAGAGTATCCGAAGCGAGGCTGCGTAGGGAACGTTTCGATCGCGTCGACGCGAGACGCAGATCCTGCGAGCACGCACGGACCGATGCCTCGAAGATCACCGCTTTTGAACGCATCAAAGTCCCCAACCCGGCGCGTCGACTTGCTGAAGGAAGGAGCGACCCCCGATAATTCTCTTGGCACCCCCTTTGCGTGCCGTCCAAGAGAGTCCAGCATGAGCCAAGCCAAGAAGAATCCCGACGCCGCCACCCCGTTTGCCTATCAGGAAATGTTTCCGCTCGGGCCCGACACGACGCGCTACCGCAAGCTGCCCGTGGGCGGCGTCTCGGTGATCGAGGCGGCCGGCCGTCGTTTTCTGAGCGTCGAGGCCGACACGATTCGCGCCCTGACGCGCGAGGCCATCGGCGACATCTCGCATCTGTTTCGGGCGAGCCATCTGCAGCAGCTGCGCAACATCCTCGACGATCCCGAGGCGTCGGCCAACGACCGCTTCGTTGCACTCGACCTGCTGAAGAACGCAGCCATTGCCTCGGGGTTCATCCTGCCGTCCTGCCAGGATACCGGCACGGCCATCGTCAAGGCCAAGAAGGGCCAGGAAGTCCTCGTGACAGGCGACGATCGTGCAGCCATTTCGCAAGGCGTCCACGATGCCTACGACCGATTGAATCTGCGCTACTCCCAGATGGCACCGATCAGCACCTGGGACGAAGTCAATACGGGCAACAACCTGCCCGCCGAAATCAAGGTGGAGGCCGTCGCCGGCGATGCCTACAAGTTTCTGTTCATCACCAAGGGCGGCGGTTCGGCCAACAAGAGCGTGCTCTATCAGGAAACCCGCGCCCTGCTCTCCCCCAAGACCTTGATGGTCTGGCTGGACGAGAAGCTGCGCGGACTCGGCACGGCCGCCTGCCCCCCGTATCACCTGGGCATCGTACTCGGAGGCACGTCCGCCGAACTCGCGCTCGACACCGCCAAGCTCGCCTCGACCCGTTATCTCGACACTTTGCCCACCACCGGCAATGACCGGGGCCATGCGATCCGCGATCCGGAACTCGAAGCGCAGATCCTCAAGCTCACCCAGGACTTCGGCATCGGCGCGCAGTTCGGCGGCAAGTATTTCTGCCATGACGTCCGCGTGATTCGCCTGCCGCGTCACGGCGCCTCGCTGCCGGTGGCGATTGCCGTATCGTGTTCCGCGGATCGGCAGGCGCTCGGCAAGATCACGGCCGACGGCGTTTACCTCGAAGAACTCGAGCGCGATCCCGCCCGCTATCTGCCGGAGGTGAAGGTAGAAGCGTTGAGCAGTGATGTGGTGCGCGTCGATCTCAATCGGCCGATGTCCGAGATCCGCCAACAACTCTCCGGATGCGCCGTGAAGACGCGCGTGATGCTGACCGGCCCGATGATCGTCGCACGCGACATCGCGCACGCCAAGATCAAGGAAAGACTCGATGCCGGCCAGGGCTTGCCCGCGTATCTGAAAGATCACTGCGTGTACTACGCGGGCCCGGCCAAGACGCCCGAAGGCTACGCGTCAGGATCGTTCGGCCCGACGACCGCCGGCCGCATGGACAGCTACGTCGATCAGTTCCAGGCCAACGGCGGCAGCTTCGTGATGCTTGCCAAGGGAAACCGTTCGAAGGCCGTGACCGAGGCCTGCAAGAAGTACGGCGGCTTCTACCTCGGCTCGATCGGCGGCCCCGCAGCACGCCTCGCCAAGGATTGCATCAAGAAGGTCGAACAGCTCGAGTTCCCGGAACTCGGCATGGAAGCGGTATGGAAGATCGAAGTGGAGGACTTCCCCGCATTCGTCGTCGTCGATGACAAGGGCAATGACTTTTTCGAAGCAGTGACGAAGCCCGTTCAAGTTGTGAGGAAATAGCCGGGTCAAGCGAGGGAAACGGGAAGGGGGAAAAGGGAAAGGCGGGAACGGTCACGTCTGGCGATACTTTCCGAAGCCTGGCCCAAGCGCTCGATTCGCCCACCGGCGCATCAGCGTCTCCTGCCTTTCCCCTTTCCCCCTTCGCGCTCTTGAGCCCGCTCGCGCTACCCCTTCGGCACAAACCGCAACGCCACCCCGTTGTTGCAGTACCTCAACCCCGTCGGTCGTGGGCCATCATCGAATACATGGCCGTGGTGGCTGCCGCAGCGGATGCAGTGATACTCGGTGCGCGGCAGAAGCAGCACGAAATCCTTCTTGGTGCCGAACACGTCCGGGATGGTCGTGAAGAAGCTCGGCCAGCCGGTGCCGCTTTCGTATTTCATCTCGGAGGTAAACAGCGGCAGCGAGCAGCCCGCGCACACGAAGAGGCCCGGACGTTTCTCGGCGTTCAACGGACTGGTACCTGCGCGCTCGGTCCCTTCCTCGCGCAGCACATGGAACTGCTCGGGCGTGAGCAGCTTCTTCCACTCGGCAGCGGAACGCTTGATCGGCGTTCGCGACAGATCGAACTTCGCATTGGGCGACAGAAACGACTGCCACCGGTTCTGCATGTCCACGATGGGCTTCAGGTCGGCTGGCGCTCCGGCCGCGCGGGTCCCCAAGCTCGCTGCCGCACCGATACCGAACAAACCGAAGAACGTGCGTCGTTTCATGACCAATGCTCCAAAGAAGAAGAAATCGGCAGCCGGAAGGTGTAGCGAGCCGTTCGACGCCCCCTTGCTCATTCTTCCGACGCCCTACTCTGCTATTCGTTTTTCGGATGAGCCGGGTTACACCCGCCGAGCGCCCGGCACCGCGCTTCCGCCGACGCGTGAGGTGCTGTGCCTCTGCGATGCTTGACACCCACCATGCCCCCCCGAATACTGCCCGCCGG
>JBIKKL010000188.1:0-8237 GCA_044360365.1 Burkholderiales bacterium
GAATCGACCGAGCAATGAGTTCTCAATCGCATCCGAACGGCCCTGACGAGACGGCGTCGCACGTTCGTCCACTGCGCCGCGCGCTGGCGCAGGGCGCGGGCCTTACGGTGGGTCTGGCGCTCGGCGCATGGGCATTGATCCCGGCGGCTGCGGCGGCCTGGGTCGCCTTTGCGACGGTCGTCTTTGGTGTGCTATGGGCGGGCATCGTTGTCCAGATGGTTCGCGCCATCCCTTCGTCA
Organism: Burkholderiales bacterium; assembly: GCA_044360365.1. Classification (GTDB taxonomy): domain Bacteria; phylum Pseudomonadota; class Gammaproteobacteria; order Burkholderiales; family WYBJ01; genus WYBJ01. The sequence continues at coordinate 240 of JBIKKL010000188.1, forward strand.
TTCGAGCGGGAAAGCGCCGACTTGCCGATTTCGGCGGCCGCGGCTGCGCTGTCGCCCGTGCGGGTGGATGCCATCGAAGCCGCCCAAGCGGAAGGCGAACTGCAGGTGAATGGCGTCCGTGAAGAATCCGAGCGCGTGCAGGCGCTGCTGCGGGAGGCGATCGACAAGATCATCGTGAGTTTCGGCAGCATTAACGAGCAGATCAAGCAACAGCAGCAGGTGGCCCTGGGAATCGCCAACTCGGATTCCTCGGCGGCAGGCGCTGCAGGCTTTCAGGCGTTCTTCGAAGATACGTCGCGCACGCTCGACTACCTCGTCGAGAACACGATCGCCAACAGCCGCAGCGCCGTCGGTCTGGTCGAACGCATGGAAGACATCCGCGAACGTCTTGCCGACATTCGCAGCATTCTGGGCGAGATCGAGAGCATTTCCAAGCAAACGAATCTGTTGGCCCTCAATGCGGCCATCGAGGCGGCCCGTGCGGGCGAAGCAGGTCGCGGGTTTGCCGTCGTGGCTGACGAGGTGCGCCACCTTTCCGGTCGCACGAACCAGTTCAGCCAGGAGATCCGCGCGAAGGTCGCGAGCGTGAACGACTCCGTCGTCAGTGCTGAAGAGGCGATCAACGTGGTCGCATCGAAGGACATGAACTTCAACCTGCAGGCGAAGCAGCAGGTCGACCAAACGATGAGTGAAGTGCAACTGATCAATTCGCGCATGACGAGCGGCGTCGCCCGCATGGGAGAAATCGCTCGGCACCTGGAGCGCGACGTCGATGCGTCCGTGACCGCGTTGCAGTTCCAGGACATGGTCACGCAGCTGCTCAGCCATTTGAACCGTCGTGTCGAAGCCCTTGGCATGATGCACAACGCCTTGACCGACGTGGCGAAGCGCTGCGCAGGCAGCGACATCGGTCGATCGGATCCGCGGCTCGCCGAAGAATTGACGCGTTGCGCCCGGATCGTTGCAGAGGCGCGCGCGCACGCGGCCCACAACCCCGTCAGCCAGACCGGCATGGGTTCCGGCGACGTGGAACTGTTCTGAACTGAAGCATCGATGACTCAATGGGTGCCTCTCCACCGGGCACAGCTGCACATACAAGGAGCATAGCAATGGCGAAAACCGTACTGGCAGTCGACGATTCGGCCTCGATCCGGCAGATGGTCGCGTTTACGCTGAAGAGCGCCGGATATCAGGTGTTGGAGGCGGTCGACGGAGAGGACGGGCTCGCGAAGGCCAAATCGACCTCGGTCAACCTCGTGCTGACCGATCAGAACATGCCGAAGATGGACGGACTCACACTCATCAAGTCGCTGCGCAGCATGCCCCAGTACAAGGCGGCGCCGATCCTCGTGCTCACGACCGAAGCCGGTGATGCGATGAAGGCCGCCGGCAAGGCAGCAGGGGCTACGGGCTGGCTCGTCAAGCCATTCGATCCGCCGAAGCTTCTGGAGGTGGTGAAGAAGGTGATTGGCTGAGGGCCGCATGACTCGACGGGAAATGGGAAAAGGGAAAGGGGAAAGGTGAAACCCCAGAACCTGACGTTTGCAGAACGACGAGCTGAAATCGGTTTCGCTGGTCCGCGGATCGACATCGATCGGTCCGGAATCCATTCATCCACCTTTCCCTTTTCAATTTTCCCCTTTCTCGAAGTCGCACCATGACCATCGACATCTCCCAGTTCTACCAGGTCTTCTTCGAGGAGACCGCCGAGCACCTCTCCAGCATGGAGTCGCTGCTGCTCGCGTTGGACATCGCGGCACCGACCGACGACGATCTCAACGCGATCTTTCGCTGCGCCCACTCGATCAAGGGTGGTGCGGGGACTTTCGGCTTTTCCGACATGGCGGATGTCACGCACGTGCTCGAAACGCTGCTCGACAAGATTCGCAAGCACGAGCTGCAGTTGACTGCGCCGATGGTGGATGCGTTTCTCCACGCGGGCGATGTCATTGGGGGGCAGTTGCAGGCGCATCGCGGCGAAGGCGCCGCGGATCCCGCAGCGGCCGCGGCGGTACGCGAAACGCTCGAGCGACTGTGCGCACCGGATCCCGAACACGCGGCGAAGGTGAGCGATGCGGCTCCTGCCAGCGAACAGTGCGTGCCTGCCTACGAGCTGCGTTTTTCCGCAACCGCCGACGAGAGTGCGCAGAATCTGCTCTGCGAACTCCGGCTGCTTGGTGAACTCGACGTAGTCAAACGTCCACGGGCTCGAAAGTCCGGCGCGGTGAAGCCCGGCAAGTGGGTGCTCAGGTTGGTGACCGAACAGTTCGAGCGCGCGCGAGAGATGATCGAGTTCGTCGCCGTGCAGGGCAGCCTCGTCGTGGTCGCATCGGACGCGGCGTCCACTGCAAGCGAAGGCGGCGCCGACGGCAGCTATGGATTCTTCGATGCGGAACCGTTACCTCCCACTGCGGAGTGCGCTTCTGCGCCGACCGATGCCGGCTACGGATTCTTCACCGATGTCGCCCCGACGCTGGACGCTTCGGCAGCATCGAACAGCACCGACGGCAGCTACGGATACTTCACCGACCTTCCTGCGGCAACAACCGACATGCCTGGGATGGCGCCAGTCGCGGCTGCGCCTGCGCACCCGCCCTATGGTCGACGTGCGACCGATCGGCCGGAAGCAGACGGTGCAACTGCCGGTCGCCGACAGAACGACAAGGTCGTCGTGGCATCCAATACGGATTCTTCGATCCGGGTGAGCGTCGACAAGGTCGATCAGCTCATCAATCTCGTGGGCGAACTCGTCATTACCCAGGCGATGCTTGCGCAGACCGCGTCCCAGGTGGATCCGGTGGCCTACGAGCGACTGCAAGATGGGTTGAGTCAGCTCGAACGCAACACGCGAGATCTGCAGGAATCGGTGATGAGCATACGCATGCTCCCGATTTCGTTCGTGTTCAGCCGCTTTCCGCGCGTGGTACGCGACGTGGCCGCCAAGCTCGGCAAGGAAGTCGAACTCAAGACTGTCGGCGAAGGCACCGAGCTCGACAAGGGCGTGATCGAGAAGATTGCGGATCCGTTGACCCATCTCGTGCGCAACAGCTTGGATCATGGCGTGGAAATGCCGGACGTCCGGGAAGCGGCCGGCAAGCCGCGGCGCGGAACGGTCACGCTGCGGGCCTATCACCAGGGCGGCAACATCATGGTGGAAGTGAGCGACGACGGGCGCGGACTCAATCGCGACAAGATTCTCGCGAAAGCCGCCGAGCGGGGCATGACCGTCTCCGAGAGCATGTCGGATCAGGATGTCTTCAAACTGATTTTCGCCCCCGGCTTCTCGACCGCCGACGTGGTGACCGATGTCTCGGGACGAGGCGTGGGCATGGACGTCGTGAAGCGAAATATCGAAGCGATGGGCGGCGGCGTCGAGATCGACTCGCTGGCCGGGCAGGGCACGCGCATCACGATACGCCTGCCGCTTACGCTTGCGATTCTCGATGGTCTCTCGGTCAAGGTGGGCAAGGAGATCTACATCATTCCGCTCACGTACATCATCGAGTCGTTGCAGCCCGATGCCACGGAGATCCGTACTGTCGGCGGCAGCGGTGTCACGATCCAGGTGCGCGGCGAATACTTGCCCGTGATTTCTGCGGCCAAGGTCTTCGGCGTCGGCGGCGATGTGGCTAGGTTCGAGCAGAGCATCATGGTGATCGTCGAGGCCGAAGGGCAGCGCATGGCGCTCTCGGTCGACGATCTCGTGGGGCAGCATCAGGTGGTCATCAAGAGCCTGGAGACCAACTACCGCCGCGTGCACGGCATCTCGGGAGCCACGATCATGGGTGACGGTCGCGTGGCGTTGATTTTGGATATCGCCGGTCTCGTGCGGCTCGCGCGAGATGGCGAACGGCTTGCCGCCTGATCGCGGCGGACCGCTGCAAGCCGGACAGAAGACACAGGAGTACCGAATGAACCACGTTGCACAGTCCCGTTCCCAACCCCGAGTCGATGCGATGCATGCTCATGGCGTTCCCGATGTCGTCGGCGGACGCGAGTTCCTCACCTTTCGCCTGGGCGCGGAAGAGTACGGGATCGATATCCTCAAGGTGCAGGAGATTCGTGGCTACGATACCGTCACGCAGATTGCCAACGCCCCGGATTTCATCAAGGGCGTGACGAACCTGCGCGGCACCATCGTGCCGATCATCGACCTGCGCATCAAGTTCAGTCTCGGTCGGGTGGAGTACGACCAGTTCACGGTCGTCATCATTCTCAATCTCTCCGATCGCATCGTCGGCATCGTCGTCGACAGCGTGTCGGACGTGCTCGCGTTGTCGAGCGACCAGATCCGGCCTGCGCCCGAATTCGGCTCGGCGGTCGATACGCGCTACGTCACGGGGATCGGTGCACTCGACAGCAGGATGCTGATACTGGTCGACATCGAACGATTGATGACCGGCGCGGACATGGGGCTGGTGGATGCGGCAGTAAGCAACTAGAGCTTTCATTCTCGAATCCTGGGCCGGCAGCATGGTCGTCACGAGCGACGACGATGCTGCCGGCTTGTTGCTTTCTGAAATCCCTATGGATCGGGTTCGATATCCACTATGAACTTCGGCATCGCGATGCCGATATGCACTGCAATGGAGCGTTCGCTCCCTTCGGGACTTCTATCCAATGCGTACCAACCTGCCCGTGACTTCCCAGGAATGGGTGTTGCCCGATGGAATGACCATCGTATCCAAGACGGATATGAAGGGCCGCATCACCTACGTCAATCCCGATTTCATCGAGGCGTCCGGCTACGCCGAGCCGGAACTGCTGGGGGAGCCGCACAATCTGGTGCGTCATCCGGACATGCCGCCCGAGGCCTTCTCGGACTTGTGGGCGACGCTCAAGCTGGGCAAACCCTGGACCGGCATGGTCAAGAACCGGCGCAAGGACGGCGATCACTATTGGGTGCTCGCGAATGCGACGCCCATCTTCGAGCGCGGTACGGTGACAGGCTACATGTCTGTACGCTCGAAACCCGCCCGCGAGCAAGTCGAGGCTGCAGAAAGCGCCTATCGGTTGTTCAGGGAGGGCGCCGCGCACGGACTGGCGATTAGCGATGGTCGCGTCGTGCCGACCGGCATTCGACGTTGGCTGAGCATCGCACAGCGCATGACGCTGGGGCAGAAATTCGGGGCCGTCGTTGCCTTCGTGGTCATGCAGATGGCCGGGACGCTCGCGCTTGCGTTGAGTCCCGACGCCGCAGGTGCGTGGCGGATGACCGCAATCTGGGCGTTGTGCGCAGCCGGCGCTGCAGGTCTCGGTGCGATGGCGATGCTCGGATACCGGCTTGCGCGAGGCATGAGCAGCCTGGCGGCGCAGGTGCAGGAGCTTGCCCAGGGCCGATTCGAACGCATCTTCGATGCGGTGGGGCGCGATGAAGTGGCCGAACTGCGTCGCGCGCTGCAGTCCTTGCGCACCCGCCTGGGCTTCGAGCTGTCCGATACCCGGCGCATTGCGGAATCTGCGATGCGAATTCAGACCGCCCTGGATAACGTGGCGACCAACGTCATGGTGGCCGACAAGGATCTCAACATCATCTACATGAACAAGTCCATCGTGGAGATGTTCAAGGTGGCGCAGGCGGATATCCGCAAGGATCTTCCGAAGTTCGAGGCCTCGAATCTGTTGGGATCCAACATCGACCAGTTCCATAAGCATCCCGGACATCAGCGGCAGATGCTGGAGCACCTGTCGGCCCCTCACCGTGCCAGCGTGCGTATCGGAGGCCGGACCTTCGCGCTCACCGTCGCACCCGTGATCGACGAGACTGGCGTGCGCCTGGGAACGGCGGTCGAGTGGCTGGACCGCACCAATGAAGTCGCGATCGAGAACGAAATCGGCGGCATCGTGCAGGCAGCTGCCAGCGGTGACTTCACGCAGCGAATCGAAGCAGTCGGAAAGAGCGGCTTCTTTGCACAGCTCGCTACCGGCATCAACCAGCTGATGCAGACGACGCAGTCAGGGCTCGAAGAACTGGCGCAGATGTTGAGTGCCCTCGCGGGCGGCGATCTGACGCGACGCATCGAAGCACGGTACGAAGGCACCTTCGGGCGTCTGAAGGACGACGCGAATCGAACGGCCGAAGGCTTGGCCCAGATCGTATCCGGCATCCGGGAATCGACCGAGTCGATCAACACCGCATCCAAGGAAATCGCGCAGGGCAACGCCGATCTCTCCAGCCGCACCGAGCAGCAGGCGAGCTCGCTGGAAGAGACAGCATCGAGCATGGAGGAAATGACCTCGACCGTACGCCAGAATGCCGATAACGCAGCGCAAGCGGATCAGCTTGCCGCCGGCGCAGCCAAGGTTGCGGCGCAGGGTGGGAAAGTCGTCGGCGAAGTGGTGGCGACCATGGGCGCGATCGACGCATCGAGCAAGAAGATCGTCGACATCATTTCGGTCATCGACGGCATTGCCTTCCAGACCAATATCCTCGCGCTGAATGCTGCGGTCGAGGCCGCTCGTGCCGGGGAGCAAGGACGGGGATTCGCAGTCGTCGCAACGGAAGTGCGCAACCTCGCGCAGCGCAGCGCGACCGCGGCCAAGGAGATCAAGGTCCTCATCACGGACTCGGTCGACAAGGTGAGCACGGGGACCAAACTGGTCGATCAGGCGGGCGAAACGATGACGCAGATCGTGGCTGCGATCAAGCGCGTCTCGGACATCGTTGCCGAGATCACCGTCGCGTCGCGGGAACAAAGTTCCGGCATCGAGCAGATCAACCAGGCGGTCGCGCAGATGGACGAGTCCACGCAGCAGAATGCGGCACTCGTCGAACAGGCCGCTGCGGCGGCGGAATCGCTGCAGGAGCAAGCCGGTGCACTGCGCGAGTCGGTCGCCGTCTTCCGTTTGGCCAAGGGCGATGTCGCCATGGCCGAATCGTTCGACTTCGAGGCGGCCGCGCAGGCGCACGCGAACTGGAAGGAGCGGCTCGTCGACTTCCTGGACGGCCGCGGCGAACCGCTCGACGCAGCGAAAGTTGCTCGTGACGACTGCTGTATGCTGGGCCGGTGGTTAGTTTCCAGCGGTGCGCGCTACGCAGGGAGTCCCGAATTCGCCGATCTTCGCGGCGCTCACGCCGAGTTCCATCGCTGTGCCGGAGCAGTGGTGACACGAAAGCAAAGCGGCGACGACGATGGCGCCCGGGCGATGCTCGGCGCCGAGTTCGACAGGGAGTCGCGTCGAACGATCGACTGTCTGGTCCAGTTCCGACGGGTGAATGTCCAGCATGCGCCCCGGTCTGCGCCAACGCTTCGCACTGGCTCCGGAACGCGGGGGAGCGGTTTGAAAGTCGCGGAGCGTCCGGACATCGCTTCGGTCTCGCGCCTGGTCCGGCCCACGGATCGAGGATTGTCGAAACTCACACCTTCGTCGCGGACCGGTACGGACGATTGGACTGAGTTCTGACCGCTCGTCTGCGGCGCGACGCTGATGTTCAGGTCGGGCACATTGCGGACGTAAACCCAAAGCCATGGTTCCGGCGCCCGTGCTCGGGCGGTGTACAAAGATTGGTCAAAAGGTGAGAGATCAGTGGTCATGACGATACTTCGTGGCGCCGCACTCGCGCTTGCATTTGCTGCATCGGGCGTTCTTGCAGACTCGAATCTGGATGCGCTCAAGGCGACGTATCGTCGACCTGCCGTGATTCCCTTCCCGGCGGACAATCCCTACACCTTCGAGAAGGCGACGCTCGGCAAGATGTTGTTCTTCGAGGCAAGACTGTCGCGCGACAACAATCTGAGCTGTGCGAGTTGCCACAATCCCTCCTTTGGCTGGCAGGTGCCGTTCGCCAAGGCCATCGGCGCCGGCGGAAAACCGCTGGGGCGCAAGTCACCCACGACGATCAATCATGCGTGGGGCGCGAGTTTCTTTTGAGATGGACGCGCGGATTCGCTCGAGGCGCAGGCCCGCGGACCGATCGAGGCGCCGGTCGAGATGGACTTGCCGATGCCCGTCGCGGTGAAGCGTCTATCGGCAATCGAGGGCTACAGGCAGGCCTTC
>JBIKKL010000006.1:0-25656 GCA_044360365.1 Burkholderiales bacterium
CTCGAGCGGATGCCCGAGCCGCGGCACCAACCCGGCGTCTTCTACTTGCCGGGCCATCCACATCCAACTGCCACAGGCCTCAAAACCGACGTGGCTCCCGGGTGGAAGAGTCTTCAAGAACCGTTCCAGTTCGCCATTTTCGTGCCGGATGCGAATCGGTGGACCCACCTTGCGTTGGGCATCGAACATCCGGAAAACAGAGTAGTCCTTGTGGACATCGCATCCGATCCAATCGAAATACTCCATGGCTGTAGCGCCTCCTTTGCGCTGAGTTGGGGCTATCGTATAGCCCCAACTCAAAGCCGCGCTCTCATACGTTCACGATGCATTCGAAAATATTTTAGACATCGAAACCATTGACTTAATGAGACTTAGCTGAGAACCAGCTGGCCCCCATCATCCAAATCGCTTGCCCCCGCGTGCTATGGTTTGGATAAAGGCGCTCTTCTCATCAGCCGGATGAACAGAGTGCCTTTTCCATTTCTACTGGAGAGTGCGCGATGTCGAAAACGCAACTGACCGAAGAGCAAAAGTAGCATCGAGCAGAAGCCGCTTGTCGCAACGGAGCGAAAAAAGGTCCGTTACCCAGAAGGAAAATACTGCAGTTTTCCTTGACTGCGATTGCCACCAGGGGCCACATCGATCTGCAAAAAGAGGACCTGCTACTGTTCTTTTTCCAGCTATCAATGGGCGATCGGACCTAATATATTTGCTCCTTTCAGAGTCTGCTGCGGCAGTTTAAACCTGAATTGGGATTGGAACTTAGTAGAAAAAAGTATCATTAAATGTCAAATAGGTGTAATTTATGAGAGCATTTGTCTTCTCGATATTTTTCTGTTTCAATCTGTTAAGTCAGACCAAAATAGATCTGGGGCAGCAGGGGAAGAACGTTGATTTTTCCGGCTCTGCCACAACGAAGCCGATTAAAACTGGGACTATTCTTCCCGCATCGTGCTCCACTGGAGAATTTTTTTTCAAAACAAACGCAGTCGCTGGCAGCAATTTATTTGCATGTGTGGCTGCAAATACATGGTTCAATCAGAGCTCTGCGGGCGGAGTACCTACGGTGGTTGGAAATCCGTCGAAGATATTGTCTTCAGATGGTGTATCAGCATCTTGGCTTTCTTTGGGTGGGGATATCAGCGGAGCTGTCGATAGTACAGTTGTGAACAAAATTCAAAACCGGGCTGTTTCGGCAGCGGCGCCGACGGCGGGCCAAGCACTCGTGTGGAACGCGGGAGCCTCGTCGTGGGTGCCGGGGAATGTGACCGGGGGCGGCAGCTTGACGTGGGAATCGGCTGCTACGGCGGTCGGATCGCGGCCGGTAGCGAACTTATTGGCTGGCACAGGTTTATTGAATATCGTGTCCGACACGGGTTCGAAGATCAATATCCAGCAGTCGTTGAACACTGCAGTGGTGTTGACGCGTACGGCGCATCAGGCCGGAACGGTGCTTTTTTGCAATTCGACCACGAATTCGCCGGTCGCATATCGGTGCGTCATGAATCCGACATTGACGGCCTATACGATGCCGCTGGCGCTGCATTGGCGTCCGGATGTGACCAACTCCGGCGGTGCGATGACGCTCGAAATCGATGGACTGGGCGCGCGCACGGTTAAGTTAAGCGACGGAGTAACCGATCCATCGGCGGGCGATATCAAGGCCGGTGTGTTGTACCCGGTCTGGTACGATGGCGTCCTATTCCGACTTTTGCAGACATCCACAGCGCCACGGCTGAACGCGACGGCGCGTCCGGCCTGCGATGTTGGCCAACGTGGCCAGATGTGGCACATTTTCGGAACGTCCGGTGTAAAAGACACCGTCAGCGTCTGCGCTAAGGATGCGGCGGGGATATATGATTGGAGATCTATTTACTAATGAGTCCAAAACACTGTCGAAAAATGTTGTTTTTGGCCATCGCAATGATGACTGGGACCGTAAACGGGATAGCCGCACCCCGGTCCGGCGTCTTCAATGGCAACCAGTACGGAGAGGTGACTCCGCCGAATTCCAGCACCTTCACGAATATGGGGGCGCACACGATCGAATTCCGGATTCACGGCCTGTCAGCTACCCGGCCGGCCGATCAGATCATCTTCTACACCGATGACACCTCGTGCGTCCTGCAGGCCAATTCGACAGTAATGCGCTGCCGCACCTGGCGCGGAACGAGCCATTTTGTCGATCTTTCGCTAGGCACCTCGACCGATATCCGGGCCCGAGTGCAGTACGATCCGGCGGCAACACGATTTTCGGCGGAAATCTGGAACGGAGACGGATCCGGCTACAAAATCAGCCAGTTTAGTGCGCCGCTGTTGGCATCGTATAATGCAACCCGGCCTCTGTCAATCGGTGGTTTGGCCTCGGTCGGCCGACTGACTGGCAGCATCGCCTTCTTCCGCTGGACGGCGGGTTTGGTTGGGCTAAATGGGCCGCCACCGCCCGATATCGCCGCCACGCCGGCCAGCCTGTTTGACTACGGGTTTGAAAACAATCTGACTGACGCTTCACCGACGGGCCGGAATCTCCTCATGAATGGATCGGGGTTCGGTTATCAGGATTCGCCGACCTACCTTCCCGCATCGGTGGTATCAAGCCCGTTGGCCAACCGGGCCGCCTTCGAAACTCAGCTCGACGGCCGGAGAAGCTTCTCTTCGGTTGGCACCGGCAATATGACCCGTTATCAGTGGCAGCAGGTAGGCGGACCGTATCCGGCCGAGATCCAAAAGCCGAATTCAGCGTTGACCGCGGTGATCATGCCGGTGGCGGGAACCTACACATTCCGCCTGGAGGTGACCGACGAGTTGGGCCAGACGGCCGCGTCCGAGATCCGTGTGGGCGCCGTGGCCACCGACGACAACAACATCGTTTTTATCGACAAGCCCGACATCGCGTTCCTTTTAGGTACGATGACGCAGTCGGGAACCTCGCCTTGGCCTTGGTATGACCAGACCGAAATCCGGGTCGCTGATCAGCTCGGATTGGCGCTGCCACCCTCGCCCGGTGAAACGCCGGCTACGGGTAACATTTCGGTCTCGGCCGGGTCGCCGACAATCAACGGCAGTGGCACAGCATTCCGGACGCTCTTTGCCTGCAACGGCTCGGATCTGATCGTGATCCGCTATCCGGTACCGGGCGGAGGAACAGGGCGGCGGGCCTATACGGTAACGGCGTGCGCCAGTGACCAGCAGTTGACTATTGCGCCGGCCTATGATGCTTCGGCCAATGCAACGCTGGTGCAGTACGCCAAGATGACACAGGTCGAGCAGGCGGCATGGAGCGGCGGCGGCAACAACTGGAATTACTACGACGCGGTGGCAGCCTTCTACCGGCTTTACTACCGAACCGGCCAGAGCATCTACCGCACCTACGCTCGTACGCTCGCCGACCGCTGGTGGACGTTTCCCCTCGACGCTGGCCGGGCCTGTCCGCCCGACACCGGCAACTACTGTCCGGCGCCGCGGGTGAAGGCGATTCTCGGTATGATGCTGCGTGCCTCCGATGGCCGGCCGGAGATGTGGCCGGGCATCAAGAGCATGATCGACCTGGACTTCCAGATATGGATCCAGAACGGACTAGGCGTCAACGACGATACGGTTTACGATATCCGTGAAGCCGGTTATGTGTTTTATTTCCTAACGTTGATGGCCAAGATCCATCCCGATGCAACTATCCGCCAGCAGTCGCTGGCCAAGGCAAACGATGCATTCCAGCGGTATTGGAAAATCCGGCAGCGGACCGATGGGTCCTGGCGCATGGACATCGGAGCGGGTAATCCGTCGCTGGGCTACATCGGCAAAGGCACGCTTCCCTGGCAGATCGCATTCATTTTGAAAGGGCTGATTTCGTTGCATCAGCAGACCGGCAATGCCGAGGTGTTCGATTCGATCAAGCGGGCTGCTGATTTTGTTTCCGGATTCGCCTACAATACCAGTTGCCGGGGGCTCTGGTATACGGTGCTTTATCAGATATGCCAAGGCGTGACCTGCGCGCCGTGTACGTTTGCCAACGGTCAGTCGGGAACGTGCGAAGGCAACGTATGCACCGGCGCTCCGCGGTCGGATATGACTGATCGTACCTTCTCGAATGCTTCGCACGAGATCTTCGGCTATGTCTACTCGGTCACCGGAGAGCAGTCATACAAGACAGTGGGGGACGACCTGTTTTCGGCAAATTTTGGGGGAAACGGAGGAGGTCCAGGCGCCGATGGCGGCAACGGCAGTTTCGCCGACGTCATCACTTATGGCCCAACCTTCGCTTTAGGTAAGGAGTTTGGATTCGTGGCCGGTGTAGGCGCCGCACCGCGGTATCTGAGCTATCGGCTCGGCGGGCCGCTGGCCGCCGACCAACGCACGTTTCAGATCGATTTCGATCTCGGCCAAGTGCCGGGCGCCACGCAAGTCAAGATGAACGTCACGAGACCGGATGCAAGCGGGTTCTTTGTGATCTGCACTACCTCGCCGTGCGCCATTAACGTCGATGCAAGGCAGGGTAGTCATCTATTGATGCTTGAATACCTCAACGACAATGACGAAGTGCTGTCCTCCGGCGAGCCGTTGCCGTTGGTCGTGCGGTAATGGATATGGACACTGAGCGGCGGAGGCGCGAATCGTCGCCACCGCTGCGGCTGATGGCGGTGATTGAAGCGGCGACGATCACCGGACCGGCGAAAAACCTGCTGGATTTCGCCCTAGGCGCGCGGGCGCACGGCATCGAGATTACAGTTGTGACGTTTGTGCGTGGCGGAAGTTCAAACCTCTTTCTCGATACGGCCCGCGGGCGGGGTATCGCTGTCGAGACAGTGGCTGAGCGCGGCGCCTTCGACGGCGCCGTCATCTCGGGCTTGGCGGCTTTGGTGGAACGGACCCGCCCCGATATCGTACAGACGCACGCGGTTAAGTCGCATTTGTTGGCACGGCTAGCCGGAGTGGGAAGGCGAAGCCGATGGGTGGCGTTCCATCACGGCTACACGTGGCCTGACTTCCGGGCCCGGCTCTACAATCAAATCGACCGCTGGTCTCTTCGTGCGCCAGACCGTATTCTCACTGTCAGTGGATCGTTCCGCGATGAACTAGCTGCGCACGGCGCTGAGGTGGGGCGCATTGAAGTCATTCATAACGCAATCCGGCCTGGATGGGGAACGGCGCGGGATCCGGAGCTGCGCCGCTCGCTCGGCATCGCCTCCGAACGGAACATTGTGCTGATTGTTGGGCGGTTGTCGCGCGAGAAGGATCACATCACGTTGATCGAGGCCGTGCAGAGGTTGCGGGAGCGCGATCCGCATCTGCTCATTGTGGGAGATGGCCCGGAAAGAGCACGGATTGAGATGCGGGCAGCGGAGTTGGGATTGACCGGCCGCGTGACGATGACCTCCCATGTGGCCAGCGCCGAACCCTATTACGGTATCGCCGCGGTCGCCGTGCTGTCGTCGCTGAGCGAAGGCTCGCCGAACGCGCTGCTGGAGGCGATGGCGGCGGGAGTTCCGGTGGTAGCGACGAGGGTGGGCGGCGTGCCCGAAATCGCCGAAGACGGCGAGCACGCATTGCTGGTCCGTCCCGGCGACACCGCTGCGATGGCTGGCGCGCTCGACCGGATTCTTTCCGATCCGGAGAGCGGTGCTGCGATGGCGGCGAGAGCCCGGGTGCGGGTTCTTGAGCGCCACACGCCGGAGGCGCGCAACGCACGGTTGGCCGGGATATACCGGAACTTGGTCCGGGAAGGTGATTCGGAAGATCTCCGGCTAGGATAGGCAGAGTGAAAAAGATCGTCAAAAGCACCCTGGGCGCCCACGCACGGCTCCAAACGAGCGAGGAACTCGCCCGACAGCCGAGCCGGATCGATTCCGTAATGCGTAAGTTCGTCAAGCACGCTCTTCACGCCGTCTTTTTGTTGGCAGCGTGGCCAATGGCAGCGCTGTCGGGTTTCGGCCGACTACCGGGGGTATACCGGTTTTTCGCGCACGTTTGCGCGCTCGGGCCAGGCCTTCCCGGCGACTATCTTCGCATCGCCTACTACCGCTTGACGCTCGAAAGCTGCCAAGCCAGCAGCCGTATCGAGTTCGGTTCTTTTTTTCGCGCATCCGGAAGCAGTTGTGGCGCGAGGTGTCTACATCGGATTGTATTGTGTTCTCGGCCGGGCGCGGATCGGGGAGCGTACGCAGATCGCATCGGGAGTGCAGATTCTGAGCGGTGCCCGGCAACACACACGCGCCGCCAACGGTTCGATCGGCGGCGCCGATGGGGGCGATTTTGTTTCGGTCTCCATTGGGGCCGATTGCTGGATCGGCGCCGGGGCTATCATCATGGCCGATGTGGGAGAAGGAACGACAATCGGCGCCGGAGCCGTGGTCACCAAGCCGGTTCCAGCGCGGTCGGTGGCGGTGGGAATTCCGGCGCGGGTGTTGGAGCCGCGCTAACCGTTGGCGCGCCAGCGACGCAGCCAGTTTTCAAGCACCAGTGCGTACCAGAGCTGCGGTTCGGCTTTGCCGCCGCGAACGGCTTCCGAGACGGCGGCGTCAAGGGCGTCCTGGCGCATCCAGCCCTGTTTGGCCAGAAGCGTTTCACCGCGCAGTTGACCGAGCCTGCTGGACCAGCGTCCGGCCAGCCAGTGTTCCACCGGGACGGTAAAACCCTGTTTGCTGCGTCCTGCGATTTCGGCGCTGACGCGCCGGCGAACAATCTCGCGCAATACGGCTTTTAACTCACCGCAATGAAAGTGAATTGACGGCGGAAGTCGCACGGCAAACTCCCACAGACGGTGATCGAGTAGCGGCGCGCGCGACTCGATTGAATAGTGCATCGCTCCACTGTCGACCTTGGTCATGAACTCGGAGGTAAAGTGCATGCGGCGATGGAAGAGAGACACATCGGCCAGCAGCCGGCGCGCCGCTTCGATTGACGCGGGAACCTCGCGTTCGGGCAATCGTGCACAGGCCAACCGCTCACCGAAAAGCCCGCGCGAAACGAAGTAGGGCAATCCACGCCGGACACGTGCGTAGGCGCCGATGCCGCCAAACGCGTAGTCGAGGAAATTGCGAGCCCGTCTTGCGATAGGGAAAGCCGCTGCGGCCACGTCTACCAGAGGCCGCGTTGAACCCCATAGATCGGCGGTCGCCGCTGGAACGCTGCGAGCCAGTTGGGTCGCCTTCCAGGCGTTGGCGAAAAAGGGATACCCGAGAAACACATCGTCGCCGCCGTCGCCGGTCAGCAGGACTGTGGCTTCCGCCTTAACGGTGCGGCAGACACTCAGGATCCCCATGGCGGATTGGCTGGCAAACGGTTCGTCGTAAGCGTCGAGCAACTCATCGATGGGCAGGTTCTGGGCCGGCGACAAAGGAACGATCTGGTGCGGCACGCCGAGCGACTTGGCGATCGAGGCCGCTGCGGCGCTTTCGTCGTCAGCTTCGCCGGGCGTGCCGATGGTATATGTCCGGACCGGGGCATTGAGCTTGCCCAGGGCCCAACAGACCAGCGTTGAATCGATGCCGCCGCTGAGCAGCGCGCCCACCGGCACATCGGAGACTAAGCGCAGCCGCACCGATTCCAACAGTAACTCTTCGGTGCGTTCGACGGCCTCGTCGAAGCCGATCGGGCTGGATTCGTCCATCGCGGGCAGATCCCAGTAGCGGCGCTCGGAGATTTGGCCGTTACGCCATTCCAGCACCGTGGCCGGCGGCAGCTTCCGCGGTCCGGTATAGATGCAGCGATCGCCGGTTACAAAGCCGAATTCCAGGAATTCGACGATGGCCTGTGGTTCTAACTCATCCGTCAACCCGGCGGCTCGCAAGGCGCCAAGCGTGGAGGCGAAGGCGAAGCCTTCTTTTCCATTCCGGTAAAACAACGGCTTAACACCAAGGCGGTCGCGCGCCATGGTTAATGTGCGCCGCGGCTGGTCCCAGATGGCGAAGGCGAACATGCCGCGCAGCCGGGACAGCAAGCGGTCGATGCCCCACTCTCGGTAGCCCTCGATGAGGATTTCAGTGTCGCAATGAGAGTGGAAGACGCGGCCGGATTTTTCCAGATCGGCGCGGATCTCGTGAAAGTTGTAGATGCAGCCATTGAATACAACGCCGACTTCGCCATCGGGCGAAAGCATTGGCTGCGCGCCGGCCGGGCTGAGGTCGAGAATCGCCAAGCGGCGGTGCCCGAAAGCAACGCCAGGCCATTGATGGTAGCCCGTTGAGTCCGGACCCCGGCGTGCCATGGCGTCGGTCATCGCGCCGGTCAGACTCCGCTGGCGCTCCGGCGATTGTGCACCGATTAGTCCCGCGATTCCACACATATTTTTATTCTCACTCCGCCAAGTTTTGGGAGTGTCCGGCAAACCAGCCCAGTAAACCCCTTATTGCTATGATCGGTCCTTTTTCCCCAAGCGGCTACCGCGTGGCACAGTTCGAGGCCGTTCATGCGGTATCGCCTACGACACTCCATTTGTCCATTGTCCGGCGCAGCAAGATTCACTTTGCATCGAGCCTCTACATGCCCTCATCCCAAGTGGCGTGTACTCCGGCCCTCCCGCTCGAGGAACTACAAACGCGCGCCGGATTCGAGCGGTTTACATTGGTCTGCGACATTGAGGGTACCGGGACGGAGTGGGAACGATAATCCTGGAGTTGTATCCGCAAATCGAAAGTCTCCCATCGAGCCAGCGGGCGATGGAAATTCTCGAGGCCAACGGATTCCACGGCATGGCCAACGACCGGGACACCTACTGTCTGGCTAATCAACGCGTCGCAGCCGCAGCCCAGGCGCGGTAGGTTTCCCAGAGTCTGGCTCCTAGAGATTCCCAATCGTAACGGGACCGGACCAACTCCAACGCTGCAGCGGCTTGGCGCCGGGCGGTCTCAGACGAATTGATCAACGTCTGTAGCGCCGGCAGCCACTGATCCGGTTCATTGGCGATGGCGATGTTGCGACCGGGATCGATCTCCAATCCTTCGGCGCCGATCGATGTTGAGACCACCGGCGTCGAGGCGGCCATCGCCTCCAGGATCTTCAGCCGAGTCCCCGATCCGGTCCATAGCGGCACGACGGCGGCGACGGCGCTTTCGTAATAGGGCCGCAGGTCGGGCACGGTGCCGGTCACCTCAATGCCGTCGATTCGCGCCAGAGCGCGGATAGCCTCGGTGGGCCGCGCGCCGGCGATGGTGAAGCCGAGATGAGGAAAATGCCGGCGGACAGCGGGCCAGACATGGTCCGTGAACCACTCGGCGGCTTCGATGTTGGCGTGATAGTCCATCGACCCCACAAACAAGATGCGCGACTTGGGGCCTTCACCGCGCGCGGCGAAGTGCGCTGTATCGACGCCGTTTTCGATGACCTCGACACGGCAGCCGGGCTGGCGCTGGCGCAAAATCTCCTTCTCCCTTTCGCTGCAGACCAGATGCCCCCAGCTTTGCGCCAGAAGGCGGTCTTCGAGCGAACGGATACGGGCCGCGGTGAGGCGCGCATACCAGGCTCTCGGCTCGGCTAGATCGGGCTGGCCGCTGTAGCGCAGCATAAGCTCGGAGTCGATGTTGTGCCAGTTGTAGACCACCGGCGCGCGCGGAAAGGCCCGGCGCAGCAGTGGTTCAAACGCGGCCAGCTGCAGCCCGTCCAAGTGGATCAGATCAAACGGCGGACCCGATGCGATCCGCTCCAGGGTGGCGCGCATCGAGGCGGTCGTGTAATTTAAGACCGTGACCGGATAGTGTCCAACTAGCCCACGCACGAGCTTCCATGGTGTGTATCGGTCTGGCGGAGGCACGGCGTGAATGGCAGCGCAGAAAGGGGCTGCCTCCGGGTTCACCTCCGATTCTCCGGCGGCGCGGTAATAGGCCAGGGTAAGGTCGGCCCGGCTCCCCAGCGCCCGGGCGAAGTGGTAGTCGCGCAGGCGCGCGCCGGTGTTGAACGGCCAGAACTGCCGTGGGGTGACATAGAGAATGCGCATCAGGAGGCGAGCCAGCCTTTGTAGCCGTAATAAACCAGGCTCATATATTCATCGGCTAACTGCCACAGGCAAGTCCAGCGCTCGCGATAACTATTTCCCCGCTTGAGAATATCCGGGCTTGGCGCCAGATGAACGGATACTCCGGCCTGGCGGAAGCAGCCGGCGGCGCGGCGGACATGGTAGTCGCTAGTCAACAACGCTATCCATTGCGGCTTCTCCGTCCAGGAGGCGATCCGCGTGGCCACGGCCAAGGCGTTTTCCCGCGTTGTTTTGGAATCGGTTTCGATTTCGATCCGCGCTGCCGGAACGCCATAGACGATCAGGAACCGGCGCATGGCGGCCGAAGCGCCATCGCCGCCGACGATGAGCACACGCTCATGACCGTGCTCGCGCCACAGACGGACGGCATGCACGGCGCGGATGTAGCTGCTTGGCCCGAGCAGCGCCATCTCTCCGCCGCCGGGATCGGGGCCGAGCACCGATCCGGCCAGCACGATCAACAGATCTCCCCGGCCCGAGTCCCAGCGCGGGATGAGCGGATGAACGGCCCAGACGACGGCCGGCGTAAAGGTGACAGTAAATAGAACCAGTCCGGCTAAAAACAAAATACTACGAACTATTTTACGGATGCGCTCCAGGAGAATTCTCGGCATGGGTACAATATCAATGTCCCATGACTTCCGCCTACCGGTTCCTGGCTCTATCAGACCACTGGCTGGCCCGGGTAGTTCGCGGAGCCTACCGTTTTCTATCCAACTTTTCGATGCCCGCGCCAAGATGGCTGGTGGTGCCGTGGCTAGCCGCCGTGATCGCCGTGCGGGAGGTGGTCTACTTCGTCCAGCGCGTATTCTGGTGCGAGCCCTTATTCAAGGCCTACTGTGCATCGCACGGACGGCGGCTAAAAACGGGTGTGTTTCTGCACTGGGTGCAGGGCAAGGGTAAGCTGACGGTTGGCGACAACGTCACCGTCGACGGGAAATCCAGTTTCGTCTTCGCTGTGCGCTACTGCGACGAGCCGGCTTTGGAGATTGGTAGCAACACCATCATCGGCCACAACTGTTCCTTCACGGTGGGCAAGAAGATTACAGTAGGCAGTCATTGCCTGATCGCCGGCAACGTGCAGATGTTCGACTCGCCCGGCCACGCCATGGACCCCGCCGGCCGGAAGGCCGGCCAACCGGCAAGAATTGAGGACGTTCTGCCGATAGTGATAGAAGACAACGTTTGGATCGGTAGAAATGCGATTATCTTTCCAGGCGTGCGAATCGGCGAAGGCAGCGTGGTCGCGATGGGGACGGTTGTCATGAACAGTATTCCACCGAATACGGTCGTGGCTGGAAACCCCGCGCGTCAGATCCGCAGTCTCGCCAAACCGGACTAGAAAGGAACGTAAGCACTATGGAAGACACAATCCTGGCCGAGGTGATCGACATCATCCGGCAGACCGGAAGTATCGCGACGCTGGATGCCGATGCCGATTTCTACGATGCCGGCATCACGTCCTTCACGATGTTGCCGCTGATGATGAGTGTTGAGGAGAAGTTCTCGGTGACGCTTCCGGACAAGGACTTCATCGAAGCACGCACGGCGCGCGCGGTGGCGGCGCTGGTCGGCCGGTTGAAGCAAGGCGCCGCCTGAACAGAATGGAAGGAGGGTCGGTTCCGCTCAGCCTGTTGTTTCTGGCCGGATGCACCGGACTGGTCTACGTGTTAATTCTCTACCCGGCGCTCCTACACCTGGCGGCCCGGCGGTCCAGGCCCGTGCGCCGCGGTCCGGTAACGTTGTCGGTCTCGGTCATCATTCCGGTGCGCAACGGCGACCGTTGGCTGGCCGGTAAACTGGATTCGGTACTGGAGCAGGACTACACCGGAGGACCGGTCGATATCCTCGTTGTCTCCGATGGTTCGACCGATGGCTCGGCTGCGGTAGCGGCCTCCTACTCCGCGCGCGGGGTGCGATTTGAAGCGTTACCGCCCGGCGGAAAAGCGGTTGCGTTGACTCACGCGTTCTCATTGTTGCGCGGCGATCTGGTACTTTTGACCGATGTCCGCCAGAGACTCGGCGCCGATAGTCTGCGTCTGTTGGCGGAGTGCTTCGCCGATCCAGAGGTCGGCGTAGCAAGCGGCGATCTGGCCGTACTGCGCGGCGAGGGCGGCGAGGAGTCCTCGACCGGGCTCTACCGCCGTTACGAAGCCTGGATCCGCAATAACCTCAGCCGCGTCGACTCGGTGCTCGGTGCAACCGGCGCACTTTATGCCATCCGCCGCGAGTTAGCCGTTCCGATTCCATCGTTGACTATTCTCGACGACGTCTATCTCCCCATGCAGGCGCTGCTGCGCGGCTACCGCCTAGTGATGGAACCGGCCGCCAAGGCCTACGACTATCCGACTGCACTCGGCTCGGAGTTCCGGCGCAAGGTGCGGACACAAGCCGGGATTTATCAACTGCTGTGGCTTTGCCCGCGGCTGTTTCTACCCGCCAACCGCATGTGGCTACATTTTCTTTCGCTCAAAGCCGGGCGTCTGCTTTTGCCGTTCTTCCTACTGGCGGCGGCGATTGGCGTCTTCGGTCTGCCGGCTTGGCTGCGATGGCCGGTGGCCGCCGCGCAAGCCGTCTTCTATGCCTCCGGCATCGCCGACCTCTGGTTGCCGCTTACCAATCCGCTGAAGAGGTGGACGGCACCCTGCCGCACCTTTCTTACTCTCACCGGCGCCGCGCTGGCGGCCGTCTCGGTTTTTTTTGTCGAGCCATCCTCGCTTTGGAAAGAGACGCAGGTCAGTAAAGCCGCTTCCCTCCCATGAACGATACTCCCTCCCGCGTCACTAAGATCATCCGCCCGCCGGCGTTCAGCCTCCATGCCCTAGCGGTCGGGCTGCGCGAACTGGCCAGCCATGGTGATCTGCTTTATACGCTCAGCCTACATCGCATTCGCGTGCGTTACAAACAGTCGATGCTCGGCTGGGCCTGGGCGATCGTGCAGCCGTTCGCGCTGATGCTGATCTACACCATAATCTTTTCTCTTTTTACACGCATCGAGACCAACAGCCCGGTCCCCTATGCGGTGTTCGTCTACACGGCCCTGCTGCCGTGGACGTTTTTCGCCAACGCCGTCTCCAACTCGGCCACTAGCTTGGTGAACCACTCGCAGTTGATTACCAAGGTCTACTTTCCGCGCGAGATCCTGCCGATCACCTACGTCATCGCCGCCGTGTTCGATCTGGCTGCAGCCACCGCCGTGCTAGCCGGCATGATGTTCTACTTCCAGGTTCCGGTGCACGCCACGATCCTCTATGCTGTTCCGGCCATCGCCGTTGCTGCGGCCTTCGCCACCGCGCTCAGCCTGCTGCTGGCCGCCGTACAGGTGAAGTTCCGCGACATCGGATTGGCAATGCCGCTGATTCTTCAAATCTGGATGTTCGCCACGCCGGTGGTCTATCCGCTCCACACCGTGCCGGCCCGCTTCCGGCCGTTTTACGATCTCAATCCGATGGCGGGCGTGATCGAGGCGTTCCGCCGCGCCGTGCTCGAAGGCCGCGAGCCTGATTGGATTCCGCTGTGCACCGCGCTACTGGTTACCACCGCTCTTTTAACAGCTTCCTACCTCTACTTCAAACACCGCGAAGCCACCATGGCCGATGTCATCTAGGAAAAACAAGTGGCTCCGATCGATCTTCAATTTCAAAATGTATCCAAACGCTACTGGGTGGACCCGCGCCAGGAGATCGTCACGCAGCCCCCCGGCCTGTGGCGGCGTATAGTGGCCAAGTGGAATCCGCCGCGCGCTGAGTTCTGGGCTTTGCGCGACGTCGACTTCGCGATCGAGCGCGGCCAGGCCGTCGGCATCATCGGACACAACGGTGCCGGTAAGAGCACTATTCTCAAACTGCTATCGTCGATCACCGCTCCCACGCGCGGCCAGATCGAGATTCATGGACGCCTAGTCGGCCTGCTCGAGGTCGGCTCCGGATTTCATCCAGATCTGACGGGCCGCGAAAATATCTTCCTAAGCGGTTCAATTCTCGGCATGCGCCGCGCCGACATCGCACGCAAACTCGAAAGCATCGTCGAGTTTGCTGAAATCGCCAGCTTTATCGACGTGCCGGCCAAGCGCTACTCCTCAGGAATGTACGTGCGGCTTGGATTTTCGATCGCCGCGCATTTGGAGCCAGAGATTTTACTGCTTGACGAGGTGCTCGCCGTCGGCGACGCGGCCTTCCAACGCAAGTGTCTGGCGCGCGTGGCCGAGATGCGCAATACCGGCATCACTACCGTGTTCATCTCGCACGATCTGGTGGCCGTGCGCGAACTTTGCCCACGTGTGCTGTTGATGCAGCGCGGCCAGTTGATCGGCGATGGTCCCGCCACAGATATCATCGGGAAGTATCAGCGGATGGCCGCAGCGCCGATGGGAGGCGATCAGATTGAGTCGCCCGAAGGCCGCAAGGCGCAGATCGCCGGTATAACACTGCTCGACGACAGCGGCGCGGCCGGTTCCTGTTTTCAAACCGGTCACCGGCTGCGCGTGCGCCTCCGCTACGAAGCTGCTGAGCCGCTGTCCGGCATCCAATTCCATGTTTTCTTTCGCGGCCTCGATAATCGGACTTTTTGTCAGTTCACCACTGGGGAACCGTACTTGAATGTAGAGGCCGGACCGGGCGAGATCGAATTCGAAACCGATGCGCTACCACTGGCTCCGGATCTCTACATTGTCGACGCCGCCATCGAACAGTACCGCGCGTTGGCGAGTCTCGATTACCGCTACGCCTGCCGCACCGTGCAGATCAGCCCCGGAAGAGAGTTCAAAGGAGCGTTCTATCTGCCGCAGCGCTGGCGGCGCGTCGAGAACGGCGCTTCCCTGCCCCGCTAACCGGCCAACTCCGCAAACAGTGCTTCGTAGCGGCCGGCTACAGCGTCCATCGAAAACCTTTCGGCTACATCGTCCCGGCATAGGGCGCCCGCTTCCAGCCGCCAAGCTGGATCGGCCAACGCTTCGGTCATCCGTGCGGCGATCGCGGCGACATCGCCCACTGGTGCGCTTCGCCCGCGACTTGCGTCCGGAATCAGCTGTTTGTTGGCGGCGATGTCGCTCACCACGGCCGTCAGACCGGCTGACATCGCCTCGATCAACGAACAGGGCAGGCCTTCGAACTCCGAAACCAGCGCGAACAGGTCGGCCGCCTGCATCCATTGGCAAACCGCATCGCCGCTCAGGGCGCCGGTGAAAGTAATCTGGCTGCGCGAGTTCCCTGCCCTGACGCGGGCCTCCAGTTCTCCCCGCAACGGTCCATCTCCCACCAGGACGAGCCGGGCCATCGGATCGGCCGCCCCTGTTATCGCAAACGCATCCAGTAAAGAATGCAGACGTTTCTCCGGCGCCATCCGCCCCACGAAGAGAACGATCCGCTCACCGGCCGGGATGTTCATGCGCCGACGCAACTCGGTCTTGGCGCGGACATCCAGCGGACGGAACGCCTCGATATCGACCGGGTTCGGCATCCAACCCAACCGTTCGGCGGGTAAACCGGCCTCGACCGCTTCGCTCTCCATCGCCGGATTCAGCACCAAGATCCGCCCGGCCCAGCGTTTGAGCATGACGAGTTCCCACCGGCCCAGCCGCGACGCCACCAACGGACGGATCGTATTGCTGCCGGAAAATTTCATGAGGATCGGAATACCCCGCGCGCGCGCCACTGGCAAGGCCGCAGCCAGATGCAGCCCGCCCATCAGAAAATAGGCTATGTCGTAGCGGCCCGTCGCCAACATCAGCGCTGAACCGGTCGCCAGCGCCAAGGCGCGGCGATGCGCAGGGACGCCATGTCCGAAGATCCGTACCGGCGTCCCATGCGGATCGGTCCATCGGGACACGACCGGCATCGGCGCACCGCCCTGGCAGGCGACCTCGAAGTGATGGCCGCGCCGCCGCAACGCATCGCAAACCCGCTGCGCTTCCACCTCCGAGCCGCCCAAAACGGGTGGATAGGTGGGCGTTACCAACAAAACCGAGTACCCCATTCGAATTACTGTCGGCCGCTATTTGACGCCATACGTCACGCCCGGATAGTAGCCGAAGCGCGTCAGCCAATAGGCAAATTCCGGCGCGATGCGCATCAACTGTACCATCAGCCACGGCTTAACGCGGCGAAAGTACCGGTTAGCTTCCGTCAACTCGACGATCGCTTTGTCGGTGTCGCCTAGATACAGCGCCCGGCGGCCCGCCTCGAAGTGCATGCTTGCCTTGCGCTTTTCCACCTCGGCCAGAACGGCGTTGCGCTCGGCCTCGGTCAGATCGTCGCGGCGAAGTAGTTTATCAAGGACACGAAGCACGTACTCCAGGTTTCGGATCCCGTCATGACTCAAACTACCCGAACGCAGCCGGTAACGCACCAGAGGGCGTTCGTGTCGGACGATGCGGCCACCATCCTTGGCTACGCGCAACCACAGATCCAGATCTTCTGCGCTCATCAGCGAGGTGTCGTAGAGACCAGCTTTGATCAGGACTTCGCGCCGCGCCGCGACCTGCGCAAAGACCTGGCAATCGCCAGTAAGAATGGTTTTAAAACACGGATCGCCCTTCTGTGGGAAAAACGACATGAAGGTTTGGCCCGCAATCGGCGTATCGCCGAAAAACACGGCGTTGGGGTAGATCAGGTCAATCGACGGGTCCTTGTAAAACATGCCCATATGGACGGCCAGATAGTCCGGCTCCCAGAAGTCGTCGGAGTCCATCATGGCGACTATCGACGCACGGGCAGCGCGTATGCCGGTGTTACGGGCCGCGCCCGGTCCTCCGTTTGCCTGCTTGATGTAGACGATCCGGGACTGGAAGGGTTCGATCTCCCGCTCCAAGTTCTGTGTATCCGGACAGCCATCGTTCACTACGATCAGCTCAAAATCCTGAAACGTCTGCGCGAAGGCCGATTCCAGAGTCGCCGCGATATATGCGGTGCACTTGTAGGCCGGAACGATAACGCTTACGGCCGGAGAAATACTCGACATCGACCCGCTTACGCCCTCCTTTTAGCCATCATGGCCGTGGGCGGCATCGCGGCCCGGAGCGGGGCCGACATCTGGGGTTGCACCGGCGTGAAATTCCGGATCACGGTAGCGATAGCGATCACCAGACCGGACATGGTTGGCAGATAAAACCGATAGGCCAGCGTCAGGAAGAATATCGCCACGCAAAAACCTATCAGCGAAAGCGCTGTACAGAAAATCGTCAGCTCGATCTCGGCCGCGCCGGGTTGCCCACGGACCAGGCGGCGGTTGTGCGCCAAAACAATGTAGGTGCCGGCAATCGCTGCCAGAAAGAAAAACATGCCAGGCAATCCTAATTCGCTCGATACCTGCGTATATGAGTTGTGCGACACCTGCCAAGCGCCGCGAATTCCACTCTCTTTGGCTTGAAATCCCTCATAGTTCATGAACTGGCCCATGCCAACGCCGAACAACGGATTCTGCGCCGTCAGCTTAAGGCTCTGCATGAGCAGGTAGGTTCGCTTGGAACGAGACTCGTTGGCTTCGCCACTGACCGAGTCCTGTTCAGTGAACACGGTCATCAGCCGGTCCTTGGTGACCGATGGCAAAAACGCCGCCAGCACCACCACCACGATCGGCGTGATCAGCAGCGCCGCAATTCGCACCGCCACCGTTCCCATGGCGACCGCATAAAGCCCGGTGGCCAGCAACGCAACCAGTGCGCCACGCGATCCAGTACCCAGCACCGTGTAGATCGCATAAACGATCAGCGCCGCCAGCGTTATACGAATAACGATGTTCCGCTTCGGCCACAGCACCCCAAGCAGAAGAAACGGCATAACCAGAATCAGATGCGCGGCCAGATCGTTGGCGTTGGCCATCGTTCCATACTCCAGGAACATGCGTCCTCCGATATCGCTGGTGAACTGCCTGAAGAGCAGGATGTTCAATGCACCGGCGAACATGATCGCATAGAGGAATTTCTGCATGTCGGCCCATGTCATACACAACCCGCCGATTAGAAACAGGCACGGGATTTCGGTGCGTATGTATTTGCTCAAAAGCACGATCGACTCTCCCCGCCAAAAACTGAACGGCACCGAAAGCGCCATCCACAAAACCAATCCCGTCCACATCCACGCCAAGCGCGAACTGAAAACGCGCCGTAGCGCTCCTCCCAATACCGAAAAAACAATGGCAGGCAGTCCCACGAAGTAGAGGATGTAGGTGTTGAATCCCAGCGTGTAGGTAAGGAACTCGTGCAGTTGGCTGAAACGGAGAAAGATGAATGCAACCGAAAAATAGAGCGCAATACGCCGCATCGGATCTGCGGTTTCCGCCGCCAGCGCCGGCGAGACGGGCACGGCAACGTGTGGCGCGGTCAGTTGGGGCCGGGCTGGCATCACCGATTGGGCCGGCTTCATTCGCGTTTCGATGAATCGGTGAGTAGACACCGTCGATTGTTTTACTCCTCCCTCATTATATCGACCGGACACCCGCGCCGGATTAAGGGGAAGATGGCTTGGACTCTTCCCTATTATCCGATGACATGTACGTCTTTAAAGAATTACAGCCATAGACATCTTGCGCCGACGATCTGGAGCAGACACAAGCCTCGGATGCCACACGCTGCATTGCCGCTTACGGCTTCTTGCTCGCGGAACGGAGCCGTTTTCCCCCTCGGCCCGCGCTGGACCGCTCCAACTTGCCCTACCCGAAGTTTCACCCAACGGGAAGCCGCGCGGGCGGAAACAGCGCCATGGCCCCAGTCGATTGCCTCTCTACGCATCCTGGTAGCCAGAGTGCTGGCAGAGCGGCTTCCGTGTTGCCTGCTTTGCTGCGCCCTTCGTCTACAACACAGTAGTACTGGTGACAAGAAACAGTTACATAAGGCCGCTCCTGAACGACCCCGCTAGCGGCTCGAAACGGTACGGAACATGCGAAAAGCCGCTCCCGTGAGGTATGGTAGAGAGACCTTCGATACATGCGTACAATCGCCCACATCATGCCATGGTCGGCAATCGGAGGCACGGAACACGCAACTCTACGCATCGCCCGGTCTGTGGAGGGGGCGGATTATCATTCGCTGTTCTATTGCCCCTCTTCCGCTCCTACCGTGAACCAGTTTTATAAGGTAGCAGGTTGCGAAGTCCATTCTTTTGCGATTGTTGAACCACGTTGGAAATGGCCTTGGCGATTCTTTCTAGCCGCTTGGCGCCTGGCCGGCAGTTTTCGGCGCTACGGCGTGGACATTGTTCATTGCTCCGATGTGACGGCTGTGGCGTATGCTGGCTTGGCCGCCCGCTTAGCCGGTTGTCATTTGCTTTGCCATGTTCGAAACCGGAATGACGATATTCCCCGAAGGGAATGGCGGTTGCTGCGTTTTGTGGATACATTCATTTTTGTTTCGAAAGCTTCTTCCCGTTGTTTTGGCTACCCGGCTGAGGCCTCGCAGCGGGTCGTCCTCTACGATGGGATCGAGCCGCGCTCCATCACTCCCTATTCCCAGCAAGAGGTCAAACGAATCTTCTCGCTACCGTTGGATGCACGTTTGATCGGGACATCGGCGCGAGTCAACCCGCAGAAAGATTTCCCGACACTGATTGCCGCCTGCGCGGCTGTTTTTTCCGCATTTCCGAATATCTATTTCATCGTTGTCGGCGACCATCAACAAGTGGAGACCAATCGTCGGCACTATGAATACGAATTGGTTCCGCTACTGAGGAAATGGGGGGTGGAAGATCGGTTTTTGTTCGCAGGTTTCCGTGAGGATGCCCAGCAGCTCATTGCCGCCCTAGAACTGTTCGTCCTTTCCACGCACTTTGAAGGTCTCCCGCTGGCGGTACTGGAAGCTATGGCCCAGGCCCGTCCGGTGGTGGCCACCGCCGTTGATGGATTGCCAGAGATTATCGTTGACGGCGAAACCGGATTTCTAGTGGAACATCAGAACGTCGAACAACTCGGTGCCTCGATTTGCAACATGCTGGCTGACCCGGTTCGGGCGGCCTCCATGGGTATGGCTGGACGGCACCGAGTGCAGAACGAATTCAGCCAGGAAATATTTGCACGTAATGTTCGTCGAATATATGACACCGCTACACCGTAGCATCCTTCGGGCCGCCTGTTTCGTCCTCGCGTCGCTCTTCGCAGCATGGCTGTTATCAGCTAACGAGGCCGACTCCCCATACATCAGTACTGAAAGCTACCAACAGGTGTACTTTACCGACGAAGGTCTCTACACGAAAGGCGCTACCTGGTTTTCGAGGCATAACGAGCTATTCCAGCCAGTCGATTTTTGTATTGCTCACATTATTGCACCCTTCTACGTCCTTTCCCTCGGATCGGTCTTCCAGGTCTTGGGAGAATCGTGGCGCGTGGCCCGCGGCTTTTCGATTTTCATGTCGTTCCTCGCTCTCGGGGCTTTTTGGTCGATCTGCCGGAAACACTTGCCGCAGGTCTCCTGCTGGCTGGCGACAGTGAGCGCGGCTCTGGCCTTTCAGTATCTGCATAGTGCCCGACTGGCCACCGCGGACCCCTTGGGTATTGCCCTGTGCCTTCTCTCGGCGGCGGCTTGGGTCTATTGGAATCCCTCTATCGCCGGAACGTTACTGGCACTGCTGATCGCCGTGGCTGCTGTCCTTACGAAAACTGGGTATGGCGCCTTTTTCTGTGCTCTGGTTCTTTGCGTAGCCATCGACGTATTCTTGGACTGGTCCCGGCAGAACCGGTCTGCCGCATTGGTGAAAGCGGCGATCCTGGCGATGACGGTGGCGCTGTTGGTTGGTCTGCTCCACTACTTCAGAACGTTGAATCCAGCGCTGGCAAACTACATTCAGCAGTTAAATTTCAACGCCGATTTAGGTTTCCGATTTTCACTCGGGACTGGTCTCCGGTACCAATTGCATTCCTTGTTCCCGTCTTCTTTTCTACTTCCCGGAGTTCCCGTTCTATTAGTAGCTGCGGGTTTCACTGTCTTGTCCGGCAACGGCAGGGGTGGGTTTCGTGCTCAATTCCTGACCAAGCTGCACCTGATCGCCGCTGATCCGGTAAACCGATTATTTCTCCTTTGGGCCACTGGCGGTGTATTCCTCTTTGGCATGACCAGCATGCAGGGTGCCCGTTACTATTTGTTCTTGGTATTTGTTGTTGCTTATTTCGCCTTCTGGAGTCTCAATAAACTGACCCCAGCGCCGATAGAAGCGCAGTGGCTGGCCCTGTTGGTGGCGGTTCTTCATCTCGCTTCCCAGTTGAATTTCTACCTGCTCTGGTCACAGCAGCACCCCGAGTCATCCTATATCGCTATTTCCCGCGACATCGCCGCCCGCATAGTCGCCGACAATCGGGGACAGAACCATGTTCTGGCGCATGGCCTTTCCGATTGGCTGGCACTCTTCGACACTCGTATCACGGGTGTCGATTTCGGCTATGACAGCCTAGAGCCGGTTCAATCACGGAGTCAACGCCTGCGGCACTGGCGGCCTCGTTATGTGATTGTTAATCAAGACGATGTTTGGTTGAATAGCCAAACGCTGCAGAAACTGATCACAGACAATTCCGATCTTTTGGATGGTGCAGAATTAATGGCTGAGTATCGGTTCCTGTTCCGGAACAACTATCCAAACTCCCCGGATAACCGGAAGCCGAATCTCAGGTTGTTGCGTCTCAATTATAAGCCCATTTTTGAAAAGTCGATGCGTTGAGAGAACCAGCTTTCCAGTGGTGGTCATTTGTCCCCGCCGACTTGCTTTTTCTGTCCTGCTCCCTGAGCCCTTCTGGGCACACCTCGGCTCAGCCCCCTAAGCGTTAACTTAAAGATTGCGTTGTTGGCCGGATTCAGCTATTTTCGGCCATGGGAATGGACTCGACGGCGGGCGGTGAGGACTGGGAGGTACTGCGGCGATTTCTGCCCGCAGGATGGGAAGAGGAAGCCCGCCGAAGCGGTGCATTGCGGCGGGCGCTGTGTTCGCTGCTCCGGCGTGGCCCCCTTTGATACTTCCATTTGGCCCCCCTGGTTGTCAGTTTCCCGCACTTTCCTTCGGTTGCTTTGGGCCGGTCTGGCTGGAGTGCAGCCTGGGTTCGCCCGCAGGGCGGAGCCAGGCGGAACGGAGGCCAGACCGGCCCAAAGCGCGGGCATCCCTACCGGCTCCGGCGCCGGCCTTCCACCGTCCGAATGAACCGATACGACTGCTTTCCCGCGTCCAGAATGTGCCCCGGTCCGTCACCCGATCCAGCCACGCCTGGCACAATCGCGGATTCGGAAACACGCCAGTCCACTCGGAAAAGGGCAAGTTCGTCGTCACAATCACCGCCGCCCGTTCGGCCCGGTCGCTGATCACCTGAAACAGAAACTCAGCGCCAATGTCCGCCAGCGGCACATAGCCCAGCTCATCCAACACGATCAACTCATACTGCAACCACTTCGCCATCACCCGCCTGACCTGGTTCTGCTGCTTGGCCTCGACCAGTTCATTCACCAACCCCGCCGCCGTCGTAAACCGCACGCGCCGCTTCTGCCGGCAAGCCGCCAGGCACAGGCCCGTCGCCAAATGCGTCTTCCCCGTTCCCGACTCGCCGATCAACACAATCGGCTCCGATCGCTCCAGGTAGCCGCCCTCCGCCAACTCGCGAATCCGCGCCGCCGTCACCTGTGGCGTCTTCGTATAGTCAAACTTCTCCAGCGTCTTCACCCGCGGCAACTGCGCATCCCGAATGCGATTCTCCACGGCATGCCGATCCCGCTCCTCACATTCCATCTGCAGCAGCGCCTCCAGATACCGGACGTAGGTCTGGTTGTCCTTGGCCGCTTGCTCGGCCAACCGCACGAAGTTAGCCGCCACCGCCGGCAATCGCGCCGCCCGGCAGTACTGCTGCACGCTGGCAATCTCAAGCGACGGTGCTTCGTGTTTCATTGCACCCTCCCGTTGAGCAACTGATCGTACTGATCCATCTCCGGCATCGGCCGTTCAAACCGCGCCAACTCTTCCGCCAGCGCCAACTGATGGCGCTGCCGAACCGCCGCGTCCGGCTCACGAAAGATGTACAACACCGCGCCCCCGTCACAAGTGCCCAGCCGCAAAACCTGCTCGACCGCCTCGATGATGCGCGGCCAGCCCTCCACACTAGCTACCCGAATCAACCCCACCATCTCCCGCGCCGCCACCAACCGGCCTTGCCGTTCGATCATCTTCGCCCACAGCCGGTCCATGCAATCCGGCCAGCGGCCAGCGGCCCGCCACTGCGTCAGCGGCGTCGACCCAGCCAGTGCTCCGGGCTTCTTATCCAGTACATCGAGATAGTGCTCTAGCTGGAAAAACTCATACCCCCGCCCATAACAGCGTGCATGCCGCGCGAAGCAGTCCCGTCCGTGATAAACCAGAACCTCGTTGGGCCACAACACAACCTCGCTCCGAATGCCCGGCCCAAGCGGTGTCGAATAGCGGTTGGCCTTGGCGCGCAAACACCCTCGGGGGCCACCGCAAAACCGGCCATTAAAGGTCACTTTAAAACCGGCTATTTCCAGGTGGCCAGGGTCACTTAATTTGTACCGTGCCGGAGGGTGATCCGGCAATGAAAACTCGACAAGTCTATAGCGTCCTGCTGTTATCCGTTCCTAGTCGTTTATCCTTGGTCTCGGTCTCCGGCGCTGTCTTGGTCCGCCAGCTTCTCGGACCGCATTTGAGCACATGGCCGTGATGCAGCAAACGATCCAGCATCGCACTCACCGCCGCCACATCTCCCAGCAGCCGCCCCCAATCCTCCACGGGCCGGTTTGACGTCAGCAGCGTGCTCGCCCGCTCGTAGCGCCGCATCACAATCTCCAGCAGATCCTCGGCCGCCGCATGAGGGAGCTTTCACATCCCGAAATCATCGAGAATCAGCAGCGGCACCGCCGCAATCCGCTCCATGTAGGCGCGCCGCGTCCCATCCGTCACCGCCTCGGCCAGCTCATCCAGCAACATATGCGTCTCGCGATACAGTACCTGATGGCCCTGCTGAATCGCCGCCCATCCGATGGCCTGCGCAAGATGGCTCTTGCCCGTACCGCCAGGACCGAGAAACAGAGTGTCTTCCCGCCGGCCAATGAAGCTCGCGGTCGCCAGATCAAACACCAGACTGCGGTTCATCTTCGGGTTGAACGCAAAGTCGAAATTGTCCAAAGTGCGCTTGGCGTCGCGAAACCCCACCTCCTTCTGGCGCCGCTCCAGCAACCGGTCGCTGCGCCGGTTCAGTTCGTCGGCCACCAGACAGGAAATCAGATCGATCGGTGGCATCTGCTCCACTTGCGCCTGTCGCAGTCGTGTTTCCAGCACGGCGGCCATGCCGCCCAAACGAAGCTGTCGCAGGCTTCGCTCCAGTTCTATCAGGTTCATTCGTGGTTCTCCTTGGTTCGTTCCGCGATCACATCGCGGTAAAGATCGAGTTTGGGGGTGTAAGCCGGAACCCCAGAAAATTCCGTCTCGGGCTGGAAACCGTATCATGAGGAGCTTTCGGCAATCAGCTAGGAGGCCAAGATAAATGGTCAAATAGGGAGAGGCCAATTTACATTGGCTTTTCTATTCTTGGCCACATCTTCAGGAGGTAGCCAAGTGAGGTATACCCAACTTGTCCATCCACTCCATGCAAATCGCTCGCCTCTACCTGCGTGTCAGCACCGACGAACAAGACCTTGCGCGCCAAGCCGACATCGAGCACAGCGCCCGCCAGGCCGGCTATTACATCGCTGGCGTCTATCGCGAGAAGGCGTCCGGCGCACGCGCTGACCGTCCCGAGCTGCTACGCATGATTGCCGACCTGCAACCGGGCGAGGTCGTAGTCGCCGAGAAGATCGACCGCATCAGCCGGTTGCCATTGCCCGAGGCCGAGCGGCTGGTCGCCTCGATCCGCGCCAAAGGCGCACGCTTGGCGGTGCCCGGCGTGGTCGATTTCACCGACTTCGCGAAAGCTACCGATGCGGTAACCCGTATCGTGCTGGAATCGGTGCAGGAGCTGTTGCTCAAGTTGGCTCTGCAAATGGCCCGTGACGACTATGAAACCCGCCGTGAACGTCAGCGCCAAGGCGTGCAGCTCGCCAAGACCGCCCACAAATATGCTGGGCGTATCCCCGACACGGCGACGCACGAGCGCATCGTTGCGCTGCGTCGTACCGGCTTGACTATCAAGCGCACGGCTGAACTGGCGGGCTGCAGTACAAGCCAGGTCAAACGAGTATGGGCGCTCCAACTTCAACAAGCTTCCGTCTAACCCCTGTTGGCTTTCCCACTACCGCACCACCCGATATCCCCTGTCTGGATGATGTCCAAATCGGCCATGGCTGGCCATGCAGGCTGGGAACAACGCAACGATGACCAACAAGAATAAGCTGCTCAGTGTCCTGTCCGATGCCGAGCAGGAAGCGCTGTACGGCCTGCCGGACTTCGACGATGCACAGCGGCTGAACTATCTGGCATTGACGGAAACCGAACTGGCGCTCGTCAGCAGCCGTCCCGGCCTCCATGCCCAGGTCTACTGCCTCTTGCAGATTGGCTACTTCAAGGCCAAACATGCCTTCTTCCGCTTTGACTGGAGCGAGGTCGAGGACGAGTGCGCCTTCGTGATGAGCCGCTATTTCCATGGCGAAGCGTTCGAGCGCAAGCCGATAACGAAGCATGAGCATTACACCCAGCGCGAGCGAGTTGCCGAACTGTTCGGCTACCAATTGTGGGCGGGCGGCTTCTTGCCGCAGCTTGGGCAGCAGGCCGCGCAGACCGTGCAGC
>JBIKKL010000189.1:0-8152 GCA_044360365.1 Burkholderiales bacterium
GGACTGAAGCTGCTCGGGCAACGCGGGCTGTACTTCGACGTCGACGATACGACGTTCTTCCTCGGCAAGACGACCCTCGCCCGCGCCGAACGTCGAGGCCTGTTCACATGGCGACGCGAGTTGTTCCGCTGGATGCAGAAGAACAGTCCAAGCGCCGCGGAGTATTTCCAGTTGCCGCCCGCTCGAGTGATCGAGATCGGGACACAGATCAGCGTTTGAAGCCGACGGCCACCTGACACGATCCGGCTGCACGCGTTGCCGAACGATGTCATGCGCTCGTCACGAGCAAGTGCGAGCATCGCGCCGTCAATGTCTCAACCGGAGATCGAGTGAACGCCATCCAATCCTGCGCCCATCGAACTGTCGATCACTGCATCCGGCAATCCTCTCGGGTCGGATGCAAAGCTCACGATGGGTACGTCACCCGATGGGTCCGGCAGCGTCCAGGGTTGCCCATGGCAGCCCTTGTCGAGCTCGACGAGCCCGAACCGATCGAGGAGTTCGACGACGATGACAACGATGATGACGAAGACGAGCGCAATTGTCTGACTGACGTCATCGGCTGGAAATAGGGCGCATCGGGCGCAAACGCCGTTTCTCCACCGTGTCTTGCGTCCGCGCCCGCGAATCGGGGGCACCCCCGATTCTTCAAGATGGACCCGACCCATGCCGAATGGGACAATCGGATGGGTGTCGCCGAGGTAGTCATCGTGCCGGATTCCGCGCGATTCAGCCGCGGCGGCGCCCGACCGATGGAGACTTCGCATGAGCACAACCCAGCCGCATCCCGCCCGCTCGCTCGACGAAAAGCACGCCCCGGGCGACCCCCTCGTTCTCTTCGATCACTGGTTTCAGGATGCCTCGAACGCAGGCATCGCGCTGCCCGAATCGATGACACTCGCCACCACGACGCCGGAGGGCAAGCCATCCGCTCGCGTTGTCCTCCTGAAAGCGGTCGAGGACGGCGGATTCGTCTTCTATACCAATTACGAGAGCCGCAAGGGCAAGGAACTTGCCGCGGCTCCTCATGCGGCGCTCGTGTTCCATTGGGCGCCGCTCGAACGGCAGGTTCGAGTCGAAGGTCGCGTGACGCAGGTCAGCGAAGAAACGTCGGACGCCTACTTCGCAACGCGGCCGCTGGGCAGTCGACACAGTGCGCTCGCCTCGCCCCAAAGCAGCGTGGTATCGAATCGCGCGTGGCTGGAGGAGCAGGTCAAGTCGATCGTCGCCCGCTATGGCCACGAAGTCCCGCGACCGCCGCACTGGGGCGGATACTGCGTCCATCCGGAAAGCATCGAGTTCTGGCAGGGTCGTGCCGATCGCTTGCACGATCGGTTGGTGTACGGCCGAAAGGGCGATGGCGAGTGGTCGCTCGTTCGGCTCGCGCCGTAACGCTTGCCGCAGTCGCTCGTCGGCTTGGTCGCGTTGGCGGGCACCGAAAAGCCGGCGATGCCGTTGCTCAGCGAGCGCAAGCCGTGCTCGCCCGCCTCGGCCACGTCCGATTACAGCGTTAGCTCCCCGATCCCTTCGCCACCCGCAGAATCGGATCCCACTTCTTGATCTCGCTGGCGAGGAACGCCTTCAGCTCGTCCGGGGTACTCGCCACACTGGTGATGCCGGCGGCCGTGAACTGCTTTTGCGTCGACGGGTGCTCGAGCGCGCGCTTCGTCTCCTGATGTATCTGTCCGGCCAACGCCGCAGGCACTCCGGCCGGGACCAGCATCGCATACCAGGTGTCGTACTCGAAGCCTTTGAGGCCACCTTCGTCGACCGTCGGAATGTCGGGCGCGAGGGTTGAGCGGGACTTGCTGGAAATACCCAAGGTGCGAACTCGACCGGATTTCACATGCGGCACCACCGTCGCCATGTTGGTGATCAGCACCTGCACTTCGCCGGTCAACACCGCGGACATCGCCTGCCCGGCGCTCTTGTAAGGTACATGAAGGAGATCGATCTTTGCGGTCGATCGCAGCAGTTCGCCGCCAAGATGCGTTGCACTTCCCACGCCAGCCGATCCGAAAGCCAGCTTGCCGGGCTGCGCCTTGGCCAGTTCGATCAACTGCAGAATATTGGTGGCCTTCACGCCTTGGGCCACGACGAGCATGCTCGGCTGGCGCGCCAGGAGCGATATCGGTTTGAAATCGCGCTGTAGGTCGAAGGTCAGCCCGCTATAGAGCACTCGGCTAAATACGATCGCCGAACTGGAGACCATGACGGTATAGCCATCCGCGGGTGACTTCGCCGTGATGGCAGCGCCGATCGTGCTGCCGCCACCAGGGCGATTGTCGATCACGACCGCCTGCTGCCACTGTTCGCTCAGCGTCTGCGCGAGGATCCGGCCGACGATGTCGCTGCCCCCGCCGGGGGCGAACGGCACGATCATGCGAACGGGTCGGGTGGGATACGTGGCATCGGCGGCCTGAGTGAAGGCCGAAGCAGACATCAAAACTGCGGCAATCCCGGCAGCCGCGGTTCCCGCAAGTGTTCCAGGGTGAGACATGGCGAAAGCGATTCCTCGTCGTTGCATCGGTATCACGCCACCGAGTCACCCGAAGTTACTGGCAGTTCATGACAATCCTGTTACAGCGCACTGCTATCAGGCCGCTCCGAGCAGCCCATCGGACTGCCCTCTTCAACCAAATTGCAATCCGCCTCGGTTAACGTAGATCCATACCTTCGTCGCGGAGGCGCCATGACTTACTGGTTTTCTGTCGAGCATTCGAACTGCGGGCAATACCGTATAGCGGTCCGTGACGCGGACAGGGCAATGGTGATGGCAAGCACGTCGTTCTCCCGCGAACGTACAGGACAGGCAATCGAGACATTTCGATCGCTGCTCAAGCGCGACTGGTGCTACCGGATCATCAACCAACGCAAAACCGGCCTCTGCTTCGAGCTCCACCTGCCTCACTCCGGCATCCGGTGCGTCAGCCGCCAGTTCAGCTCGTGCGATGCAATGGAACGGGAGATCGGGAGTCTCAAGGCTGCGGCAGGTAACACATTCCTTTTGCATTTAAATGACAAAGAGCATAGTCCGATCGGACCCGAGCGAGGTGACGAGAACAATTCCTTTGCTGCTAGACTACGCGAGCTTGCGTAGGCGAATCACGATGACATCGTCTGCGAGGCCTGCGATGTCCATCTTCATCAGGAAGTTTAAATGCGCCTCGATTCAATCGAACTATCCGAAAATACCTTACAACTTTCCCTCGATGGCCGCCTCGATCTGGAAGGAACCCAGTCGATCGAGCAGAAGTTTTCCTTTGCGGCAACCGTGCGCCCCCTGAACGTCATCGTCGACCTGTCGGCGGTGAGCTTTCTCGCGTCGATCGGTATCCGAATGCTCCTGACCGCCGCGCGCGCGCAAGCCTCTCGAGGCGGAAAAGTCATTCTGGCCGCCCCCCAGGACAGCGTACGCAAGGTACTGGAAGCTGCAGGCGTCGACCAGCTCGTACCCATCACCCACGATCTCGACGGAGCACGGGCGAGCTTCGCCGGATGACCGACCGGTTCCGCTTCTACAGTCGAAGCGTTCGCAGTTCGATCCTCGGAATCACAGCTGCAGCGGCGTGGATACGCGAGACCGCATCGCGCCACCACGTCTCCGAGGACGTGGCCTTCAAACTCGATCTCTGCGCGAACGAGCTGCTGGACAACATACTCGAACACGCCTACCAGGGGCGCGACGAGGAGATCGGCCTGGAACTCTTCCTGGACGGCAATGCAGCGACCCTCACGGTCAGCGATCAGGCAAACGAATTCGATCCGACCGCTCGCGACTTGTCGGAGTCGAAACCGTCGACGCTCCTCGAAGCGAAGATCGGCGGGCTGGGGCTGACGCTCGTTCACAAATTCGCAGACTGCATCGCCTATGAACGGGCGGGCGCATGCAATCGCGTCACCGTTCGCATCGGTGGCCGGACTTTGGTCGCACGCAGGAATGAGCGCCGCATTCAACGTGACGGTCTGGCGCCCCGCGGACGCACGGCCCCCACGGGGACGGCCGATCGGCGATGCTGTCCGGAGCGGCGAACCACGCATTCGCTGAACGAGTCGGCACTCTTTCACGGCACGCCGGGCGAGATCGTCGACGAAATCATCGCGCGTTGCGAATTGCGCAGCTGCAAGGCCCAGGAAGTGCTTTTCGCCGCTGGCGAACACCACCGATGCGTACTCCTCGCCGTTCAGGGCCACCTCGAAGTTCACCTGGACGGCCCGGGTTCGCCCATGTACGTCGACCTCGGCCCGGGCGAGTGCGTCGGCGAACTTTCGGTCGCCGACGGCAAACCGATATCCGCCTGGGTCGTGGCCGGCACCGACTGCGAGGTGCTCGTCATCCCGGAACCGGTATTCGTCGATCGCGTCCTCGCGGTGCCCACCATCGCACGCAATCTTGTCGTCATCCTTTCCGAACGCATGCGCCGAAGCAACTTGCAGATCGTCGCTCGCACGCGTGCTGCCGTCGAGCTGGAAGCCTTGCAGCGCGAGCTCGACATCGCACGCGAGATCCAGGCGAGCATGCTGCCGACCGCGCCGCTGTTCCCACCGAATGCCGGCATCAGGGGGCACGGCTACATGAGGGCGGCACATCAGGTCGGCGGCGACTTCTACGACGCCTTCCTGCTCTCGGACGGACGAGCGTTCCTGGCTGTCGGCGACGTATGCAACAAGGGGACGCCCGCAGCACTCTTCATGGTTCGGACCCTCACGATCCTGCGCAGCGAGGCCTCCGCGGTGGAGACGGATACGGAACGTCACCTCGCACGCCTTGCCGCTCGATGCAACGATCTCCTGACTCAGTCGAACGATGCTCAGCAGTTCGTCACGGTGTTCTGCGCCATCGTGGACCCGAAATCGCGAACGATGCACTATGTCAGCATGGGCCATTGCCCCCCGCTGCTACGCATACCAGGTGGTGAAGTCAGGCTGATCGCAACGCCTCGAAATCCACTGGCCGGCATCGTCCCGGGGCTGAACTTCTCGGTTGGCAGCATGAAGCTGTCCGCGGGGGCTTTGGTCGTGCTCTATACCGATGGCGTGACCGAAGCTGAGAATGCAGACGGTGCCATGTTCGACGAACGAGCGCTTCTCGATGTGATCGCGGCGCTTCCTGACGCAGATGTCGACTCGTGCGTCGAACGCATCGTTGCGGCCGTCGACCAGTTCAGCGCCGGCCACCCGCAGTCGGACGATATCACCCTGCTTTCCTTCTCGCTGGCCTGAGCGACGATGTAAGCGCTACCGCGGACGCTGCAGCAGCGGCTGGCCCATGCGGATGCGCAGACCGTCGACGATGCCCTCGACCAGCGACATGCCGCTCTGCCCAAAGACGATGATCGTCGAACCGTGCTCGAAGTAGCCGAGTTCCTGCCCTTTGACGACCGGAACATCGACGTCGAATCGATTCGGCCCTCGGTATTGCAGGTTCAATGGCGCCGGCAGACAGTGCAGCCGCAGACTCGCCACGAGTATCGCAGCCACGGGCACGAGCGCGAGCTGCGGGCCACCCTCGGACGGCACCGTATCGATGACCACGCGCTCGTTCTTGCAGAAGAGCTTGTCGATGCGCTTGAGCGCCACGGGATTGACATTCCATGTATCGCCCGAAATGTAGGTGATCGAACGCAGGTGACAATCCAGTGGTGCATGGAAGCGGTGATACATGCCTGCCGTGAGCCGCAGCGTCACGAAGACGCCGTTTCGATACTTGTCTACCAGCGCCGGATCGGCCAGGAGATCCGAGAGCGAATAGGGCGCCCCCTTGGCCTGGATCAGCATGTCGTCTTCGACGCGACCACAGGCACCGACGATCGCATCGCAGGGACTCGCCAGGATGTGATTGCGCAGATCAATGGGGCGAGCCCCGGGCTTGAGCGTACGGATGAAGCAGTCGTGCATGCTCCTGAACTCGTGCGTGGCTGCGTCGTCGAGTTCGAGGTCGGAGAATTTCTTCCAGAGGGCAATGGACCAGTCACGCACCAGCGGCTGTTCGATCCGACTGAACCAGCCAAAGAAGCGGGTCGCGTAGTAGCGCGGAATCCGATTCGTCAGAAGGAAATTCAGAGTCTCGTTCTGACCGATCTTTCGCAGTACGGATTTATTTGTCATTGATTCGTAACCGCCGGCGCGTAGGGTTGCGAATCATGTTCGTCCTGCCCGAAATGCTTGCGCTTGGCGCGCTCGGCTCCGCCGGTGCTGCGGCCGCCCTGTGGCGCGCCCGCAACCGATTGCTGCTCTCGCGGGCCAAGCATCCCTCCCTGGCGGGCCATGCCCGGATCGCAAAACGCATCGCCCAACTGCTGCCTCACTACGAGTACGCGGAGAAAGAGTTCTTCGACGTGGACGGCGCCCCGGAAGCCGTGGCGCAGATCCGCAGGGCTGCATTCTATCGTCTGTCGGCCCTGTTCGCCGACCGGTTCAGGACAACGGCGCAGCTCACGGCCGATATTTCGCCATCTCTCTCCGACCTCCAGTTCACGAGTGCGTACCGCGTACCGTTCCAGTTCAGCAGCTTCGCTCGCCGACATCTGAAGGCCGGTGCGTTCGTGGCATCGTCGGCTGGTGTCACGGTCACGGACCTCGACGGCAATTCGCTCTACGATCTTTCCGGGTCGTACGGCGTCAACGTGTTCGGCTACGATTTCTACAAGCAATGCATCGAACGGGGCGCCCAGGCCGTTCGCGATCTCGGTCCTGTGCTCGGCCCCTATCACCCGGTCATGCGGGAGATCGTCCCGCGGCTGCGCGAAATCTCCGGCATGGACGAAATCTCCTTCCACATGTCGGGCACCGAGGCCGTCATGCAGGCCGTACGCCTGGCTCGCTACCATACGGGACGGCGCTATCTGGTTCGCTTCTGCGGCGCCTATCACGGCTGGTGGGGCGACGTTCAGCCGGGCATCGGCAATCCCCTCCCGGCGCGCGACACGCTCACGCTGCGCGACATGCATGAATCCGCGCTGAAGGTGCTCAAGCAGCGACGCGATATCGCCTGCGTGCTGGTCAATCCGCTGCAGGCATTGCATCCCAATCAGAACGCTCCCTCCGATTCCGCCCTGATCGATGGCGCGCGACGCGCCGGGTTCGACAAAGCCGCGTACGCCGACTGGTTGCGCAGACTGAAGGACGTGTGCGCCGCCCGAAACATCATCCTGATCTTCGATGAAGTGTTCCTGGGCTTCCGACTCGCACGCGGCGGCGCGCAGGAATATTTCGGCGTCACGGCCGACATGGTGACCTATGGCAAGACGCTCGGCGGCGGCCTGCCGGTGGGCGTACTCTGCGGCAAGACGCGATTCATGAAGCGCTACCGGGACGACCGGCCAGCGGACGTCTGCTTCGCACGCGGCACGTTCAATTCGCATCCGTACGTGCTCGGTGCCATGGCCGAATTCCTGCGCCGGATCGAGTCCCCGGTGATCCGGGCGATTTACCGCGACGCGGACGAGGTCTGGAATCGACGCGCTCACAATCTCAACGCGCGTCTCGAAGCAGAGCACATGCCGTTGCGGGTCGAACACCTGTCATCGGTCTGGACCGTCTGCTATACCCAGCCTTCCTGCTACCACTGGATGCTGCAGTACTATCTGCGCGCCGAGGGACTGGCTCTGAGCTGGGTCGGCACCGGACGCTTCATCTTCAGTCTCGACTATACCGACGAGCAGTTCGAGGCAGTCGCCGATCGCATCCTCGCCGCTGCGCGCGCAATGAAGCGCGATGAGTGGTGGTGGACGCATCCGCAGCTCACGGGTAAGCAGATTCGCCGCAACGCCTTGAGAGACATGCTTCACCGCGGCTTTGCGCACAGGTTCGTCAAGCGCTGAAGCGCGAACTCTCGCTCCATCGACCAACGCACAGCCACCGAATCCGATGCAGGGCGAGACGAATGCGCCCTGCATCGAGATCGAAGGATCAGTGCCCCGCCTTGTGCATCGGATCGAGCAGCTGACCCCGCATGAGGTAGAACGGCGCCTTGTAGTACAGCTTCGCATCATGGAACGGGTCGGTGAGAATCTTCGTCACCCAAACGACGCCCGTCCGTACATCCTTGATCACGAACAAGTGCAGCATGCGAAAGGCCAGACCGATGGCGCCGATCGCAAGCCAAACCAGGCCGATGCGACGCAGGTAGTCGGGATCGCCCTCCACAGGC
>JBIKKL010000190.1:0-8145 GCA_044360365.1 Burkholderiales bacterium
CACGGTGATACTGGAACCCTGATACTTACAGACCTACTGTTCTGTTTTTCAAGCACGAACCGGGGGTTTACCGCGTTGTTATCGAAGCTTCTGGGCGTACACGGTAGACTGGGAATGTCTAGAACTATGAAGTGGGCGACAAAGGACAAACAGGCCCTTGCTCGGACAGTGACTCCGATGATTTCACTCCCAATGAAGAGAGTCATTGTCGCCCATGACCAGTTCGTCGAAGAAGAGCCCGCAATGAAGGTCGCAAAGGCGTTGGCATGGCTGCGGTGAGGCCTAACCACGGGCTCGAGGGGGGTACCCAACAGCTACGCTGTCGGGTACCCGTCGCGCTGCGCGCGCCGGCGCCCCCTCAGCCCGAACGTTAGGCCTCGGGAGACGTCGACAGGTGTTCGCAACCGTAACGCTTACTGTAGGGGTAGGACTGATTGCGCTTGCGACGTGGCTACGTACCAAGTCGAATCAATGCAGGTCTTGGCCTATAGTAGACGGAGTCGTCCTTGAGTCTCGGGTGGACGACGCGAATCTTGAAACGATGAAACCTATTCTTCGCTACGAGTACGTTGTGGGAGGACGCAAGTTTGTCGGATTTCGCGTGTCTTATGCGGGTTACGGAGTCAGTCGTTCTGCGATGGAGGCTCTCCTTGCTCCCTACAAGTCCGGCCAAAGTGTTCGAGTACACTATGACCCGGACAACCCGGCCCACGCAGTGCTCAACGCTCGTGGCACATCGGATTGGCTTTATTGGTTCGTTGCTGGGTTGATGTTCTGTGGCCTTTACGTGTACTTGGTGAACTTGTGAAGGTGAGTGGGTTATGCATTCTCCAGCGATGAACGTTGTTGCTCCCTGGCTCCATCTTGCCTACATCATCCCGCATCTCTACACCGACATGGACGCTTACCAGTTCTACCGGGTGGCGCCGGAGGGAGCGATGTTGTTGACCACGGGGCTCGATCTCAAGGAGTACAGTCTGGCGGCCGTCGAGAAGGAACTTCCGGTGCTGCGGCAGCGATTCGAGCTGCTGGCAAAGAAGAACGTCGATCGCATCGCGCTGAGCGGCGTCCCGGTGGCTGCGGCGCTGGGGCGGCAACGCATGCGTGGAATCCTCGACGAAGCGCAGGCCCGCACCGGCGTCGCCTGTGACACGGATCTGGAAGCGCACATCGCGGCACTGCGGCATCTTGGCGCGTCACGCATCGCGATTGCCTCTCGTTGGCCCGACGCAGTGATCGATGCATTGACGCAGTATCTTGCAGATGCTGGCATCGAAGTGATTGCGTGTCGCTCCCGAGCGCGCTCGCTCGATCAGAACAAGGTCGCATCTGCGATCGCGGACCACGATCTCGCCCTCGAACTGGGGCGTGAGGTCATGCGCGCGGCTCCCGAAGCCGAGGCACTGCTTTTGCCCGGTGGCTTGTGGTTTGCCGTCCATGCCGCTCCCATGCTCGAAGCGCAGTTCGATCGCCCTGTGCTGCTCAACATCTTGTCGACGACCTGGGCCGCATTGAATGCGTATCCGACGCCACTGCCGGTACAGCCGGAGGCGAAATGGGGGCGGCTCCTGGCGACACTGCGGCAAT
Source organism: Burkholderiales bacterium (assembly GCA_044360365.1). Classification (GTDB taxonomy): domain Bacteria; phylum Pseudomonadota; class Gammaproteobacteria; order Burkholderiales; family WYBJ01; genus WYBJ01. The sequence goes on from JBIKKL010000190.1 coordinate 1,588, forward strand.
GATTTCGAAAGCATCGCTATGACCATCTATCTCGATTACAACGCGACGACCCCGGTCGTGGATGAAGTGCTTGACGTCATCTTGCCGCTGTTGCGCGACAGCTTCGGCAATCCGTCCAGCCAGCACGCGTATGGCGCCGCGGCGCGCGAGGCGGTCGCACGAGCACGCGGCGAAGTGGCCGGCCTGATCGGGGCGAAGGTCGACGAAGTCGTGTTTACGAGCGGCGGCACCGAGTCGACGAACAGCGCGATCAAGGGGCTGGCCCTGGGCGCATTGCGCGATCCGTCGATACGAAGACGCCGCATCGTGATCAGCGCAATCGAGCATCCTGCGACTGTCGAGACGGCACGTGCCCTGGAGCGTTTCGGGTTTGAAGTGGCGATGGTCGGTGTTGACTGCCAAGGAACACTCGATCTCGATTCGCTCGAACGTGCACTCGCTGTGCCGACGCTCGTCGCGAGCCTCATGCACGCGAACAACGAGACGGGCACGCTGCAGCCGATTTCGGCTGCGAGCCGCTTGGTGCATGCCGCGGGCGGGCTGTTGCACGTGGATGCCTCGCAGTCGCTCGGGAAGGTCGAGGTCGATGTCGAAAGCCTCGGAGCCGATCTGCTGACGATCGCCGGCCACAAGGTGTATGCCCCGAAGGGTATCGGCGCACTCTATGTTCGTTCCGGCATCGAGCTCGATCCGTTCGTGCACGGAGCCGGTCAGGAAGGCGGCCGCCGGGCAGGCACGGAAAACGTGCCGTACATCGCTGGCCTGGGTGCGGCCTGTAGACTGGCAGGCGCATGCATGTCGGTCGCGGCGCCTCGCATGGCGTTCCTTAGAGATCGATTGTGGTCGCACCTCTCGCAAGCGCTCGGCGCCGGCGTGGTGATGAATGGGCATCCTGTCGATCGCTTGCCCAACACGCTCAATGCGAGCTTCGTAGGCTTGGTCGGTGCGGAGCTGCTCGCCGCCACGCCCGAAGTGGCGGCATCGACGGGATCCGCGTGTCATGACGGACGCGTGAGCATTTCGCCCGTGCTTGCTGCGATGGGCGTGGATCCTCGCACGGCTGCGGGGGCGGTGCGATTCAGCCTGGGCCGTCCGACTACCGAGCAGGATATCGACAGTGCGGCGGAGGCGATCGTTGCTAGTGCCCGGCAGATGCTGGACTCAGTGCCTGACTGACGGCGGTCGGGTCAACAGCGGTTCGGAAAAGTCAGTGCGCTCGATCAGGTTTGGTCCTCGGCGCATCGGCCGAACCTATTCGCCAGCATCGCCTGCAGCTTGTCGAAATCCACGGGTTTGACCAGGTGATGGTCAAAGCCTGCATCGCGTGCGCGCGAGATATCCGAATCCTGGCCATAGCCTGTGACTGCAATGAGGAGTATATCGACGGCGGCTCGCTCGCGCAGGCGCTCTGCGACCTCGTAGCCCAGCATTCCGGGCATGCCAATGTCGAGCAGCACGACGTCGGGCGGTTCGACGTCGGCGAGCCGCAAAGCTTCCTCTCCGGAATATGCGGTCCGGACGCGATGGCCATTGCACTGGAGGAGGAGCGACATGCTTTCTGCGGAATCCTCGTTGTCGTCTACGACGAGGATATGCAGCATGGGAGTCCGGGAGGAGGCATTGGACATGTTCTCAAGCGGGATCATGAGCGGGGCATCTCAGGTTGGATATGTGATCCGTATCGGCTGGGGCGAGCTCTTCTTGGAGCGGATTGCTCCTCCATCGCCATGGCGCATGTACTGGAAGTGTTCCATACGAAATCTGGCGTGGTCATCATTTTCTCGGGTACAAGGGTTGTCGCATCGGTGCGAGCGCTCTTCATTGTGGGGGTTTTCGCAACAGATCGCGCACGTCATTCGCGATGCGGACGCTGCCTCGCGCGAGCGCGGTGCGCTGGGTCAGCAAAAGCGAGGCATGCAAAGGATTGTCGACCGGAGCGAGGAAGCTGCCGCGCCGGAGACGACGCATGTTGGCATGATCGACGTGCCAGACCAGATCGATGCGGACGTATTCGCCGAGCACGGCCTCCCAAGCGACCACATCAATGCGAAGCTGAACGTCTGCTCGTTCCGACCCTGCCCCCGAAGTGGCCCGGACGAACGTATCCGGTAGTGCTCGCTGGATGTGGTAGGCGATCGTACGCGGAATGGCGAGCTTCAGTGGTTCGATCCGGCGTTCACTGGCAAGTATGCGCGCCGTTCCGGCGGCATCCATTAGCACCCACCGCGGCCGGTCGATGGCTTCCGGAACGGTACTTGCATCGATGACGATCGTGGTCGTTGCAGATGCGCTCGGTTCGACGTCGGTCGGTGTACCTAGCTGTGGAAACAACGAGTGCTCCTGAGCGATCGGTGAATGCGTGCACGCAGCAAGGAGTAACACAAGCACACTGGCCCATAGGCTTTGCTTCACTTCTCCTCCCTGCACCCGCGCAGCAACGCTTCGGACTCACGTTCGAGCAGTTGTGCGAGGAGTCGGATGGCGTCGGCCGCTCGGGCCACTTCGCGCAGCGTTGCGCGCATGGATGCGAGACTGGCCTCGATCTGCGGCAGCAGCCTGCGCTCTACACTCGCGCCGAGCTGGTCGATGCCGGCGAGCGTGCGGTCGAGGGTTGGCAGCGACCGGCGCGCATTCGTCGAAAGCTCTTGCAGCGGCAGGTCTTCGAGCTTTCGGGCGATGCGTGCGACCGTGGTCTGTAGCTCGGTGAAGGTGCTGGGTACGGTGGGGACGACGAGCAGTTCATCGTCGGGTTTGGCGTTGGCTGTTCTTGCTCCCGGCAAGATATCCAGTGCAGCGTAGAGCTGTCCGGTGAGCAGATTTTGCTGGCGCAACTGTGCGGTGAGACCACGCTGGAGCAATCGATCCAGGATTTCCCGGCTGGCGATAGCCCGCGATGCTTCGCCGGCTGCGCCACGCGCGCGAAGCCGGTTCGGAAACCTGTCCACCTGCACTTCCACGAAGGGTCGATGGCGTTCGCGATCGAAGGCAAACTCGATGCGACGGACCTCTCCGATTTCGATGCCGCGAAACTCGACCGGCGCGCCGACCGCAAGACCGCGCACGGAGTCCTGTAACACCATCACGGTCGGCAGGACGAGTGCGTCGGGTTCACGTCGCGCGCTCGCTTCGTCGCGATGCAGTTCGAAGGCCGTGGCAGCGGGTGCCGACGGCGTATCGCCCTGGTTGCGAGGCGTACGAAATGCGATCCCGCCGACGAGGATCGACACGAGCGATTCGGTATTCAAACGAAAGTCGCCGGGATCGAAGCGCGCTTCGATCCCGCTGGTAATCCAGACGCGGCTGCGTTCCTTGACGAAGCCATCGTACGGTTCGTTGACGAAAATGCGCAGCGTGGTGCCGAGGCCGTCGGCGTCGATCTCGTAACCGATGACTTGCCCGACCTGCACCTGGCGGTAACAGACGGGAGATCCGATGTCGAGCGAGCCCAGCGTCTCGCTGGAGACGGCGTATTGCGTTCCACGCCGACCGCCGGTGTCGGCGGTCGGGGCTTCGAGTCCGACGAACGCCCGCTGCTCGTCGCCGGTTGTCTCCGCATCGACGCCGATGTATGCCCCCGAGAACAGGGTGCCCAGCCCCGGGACGCTGCTCGGCGAGACTCGCGGTCGCACGATCCAGAATCGGGTGTCCTCGCGCAACAGAGGCTCGGCCTGATCCTGCAAGCGCGCCGTCACGATCACACGCGTCCGATCCTGCGATAGCGTCACCGCGCTGACGGTGCCGATGTCTACATCCTGGTACGTGAGTCGGGTGATGCCCGGTTCGAGGCCTTCTGCTGTGACGAAGGAGATGGTGATCGTCGGGCCTTGTCGCAATATGGCTTGTGCAGTCAACCAGCCGGCCAGGATCGCAGCGATGATCGGTACGATCCACACGAGCGACAGGTAGCGGTGATTGCGCGGCACGGCATGCGCCTGCGGAATCTGCGGACCGGACGAGGCATCGGGTTCAGCCATGACGCTCTTCCAGGGCATCCCAGATGAGGCGCTGGTCGAACGCCTGGGCGGCGAACATGGTGAAGATCAGCACCGCCGCAAAGGCGAGCGCGCCCGGACCGGTGCGCATGGATGCAATCGACTGGACCTGTACTGCTGCGGCGAGCACCGTGGCGACGAAGATGTCGAGCATCGACCAGCGACCGAAGAAGCGCACCGCTCGATACATGCAAACGCGTACCACGGGGGCGAAGCAGCTGCGCAGCTGCACGCTCAGCATGAGAAACGTCAGTACCAGGAGCTTGGCCAACGGCACGATGACGCTCGTTGCGAATACGATGATGGCAAGCGGCCAGGCGCCCGTCGCCCACAGCAGCATCGTTCCTCTGAGCATGGTGTCTGCCTGGGCGCGGAATAACATCTCCGTGTACATCACCGGCAGCAGATTGGCGGTCACGTACAGGACATAGGTGAGCAGGAGAAAAAGCCCGCAGCGAGCCAGGTTCGCCGGTCTGCGTATCGCGATGTGCACATGACAGCGCGGGTAGCGCGACCCCCATGCCGTCGCGGGACGCGATAGCAGGCGGCACGTTTCGCAGCTGGGCAAGCCGGCGTGGCGGGCGCTGATCGGCCTCATGGGCCGCGGCTCGATGATTGCCAGGCCGCATGCGGTTCGAAACGCATGCTGATCGCGGCCCCCAGATTCCAGAGCGCGATGCCGAATCGAACCTTCGCGTAGTTGCCGAGTTTCACGAGCGCGACCAGGGCACCGAGCATGAAGACCTCCGTCATGTTCCATTCGTCGACGGCGTGCAGGAATCGCAGGGCAGGGCGCGTCGGGCGTCCCGGGCGGCGGCGATGCAAGTGGCCGAGTACGTAGACGAAAGCGATCAGCTCAGCCGCGGGCGCGAGGATCGTCGTGAACGCAACCAGCATTGCGAGCAGACGCAGATCTTCCATCCAGAGGGTCTGCACGGCAGCCGGGAGCGTCGTGGCAAGAACCTGTCCCTTCACCGTGATCGATGCCAGCGGAAATGTAGTCGCGATGCCCAGCAGGATCAGGCCTGCGATCGACATCGCCAGTGCCCCTTGGTTATGGAAGGGTTGGCGGCTTCAGGAGCACCGCACGATAGCGCAAACACATACGACCGCACGCCCAGGCTTCGGCGCAATGGGATGTCGGAGCAGGTCGCAATCCGGGCAGGCAAGCAAGTGGGCATACGACTGATCCAACGGGGCCTCGCGGGCGGGAGGAACTTCGGGCTTCTAGCGAACGGCGTGCCCCCGACGCAGCGCTGTATGGCGGCAACCGGTGTCGGTACTCGCAGGGCCATCTCGAGAACACCGGATCGGGAGCAGGAATACCCTAATCGACCGACCTGCTCAACGCCTGGCGTCGTCGTATGGCGGGGAAGCATCGCATCCACACCGCAACGACGAGCAGTGTGCCGCATCCGCCGAAGATCACGGCCGGCACGGTGCCCAGCAGGGTTGCCATCACTCCTGCCTGGAATTGCCCGAGCTGATTCGACGTACCGGTAAAAAGCGAATTGACCGCGTTGACGCGGCCTCGCATGTCGTCTGGCGTCTCCAGTTGAACGAGCGACGTGCGGATGACCTGACTCACCATGTCTGCCGCGCCCAGCACGAAAAGCGCTCCCAGCGAGAGTGGCAGAGATGTCGAAACGCCGAATATCAGCGTGGCTACGCCGAACAGGGCGACTGCGCCGAAGAGGATGTGGCCGATGCTGCGTTCGAGCGGAGATCGCGCGAGATAGATGGAGGCCAGCACGGCACCGGCCGCGGGTGCGGCCCGCAGGAGCCCAAGGCCTTCCGGGCCCGTCTGCAGAATATCCTTCGCATAGATCGGCAGCAGCGCCGTGACGCCGCCGAGCAGGGTCGCAAACAGATCCAGGGAAATCGCACCCAGGACGACCTCGTGGCGGCGAATGTAGCCGAAGCCGCCCAGCATGAAGGCGAACGTGACCGGTTCGCGCGTCGGCCGGGTGGGTGCCTTGCGGATGGAGATGATTGCGAGTCCGGCGGCGACGAAACAAACGCCGGCCGTTGCGTAGACGTACTCCGGACCTGCCACATAGACGATGCCGCCGAGCGCCGGGCCTGCGATAGTTGCGGCTTTCTTCATCGTGGCGCTCCAGGCAATGGCGCGGGGCAGCACGTCCTGGCTGACTAGCGAGGGCATCATGGAACGTATGGAAGGGCTCTGCAGCGTCGTCGCTGTTCCTATGCAGAAGGCGGCCAGGTAGACGGTCGGACCGGCAATCCAATCGCCGTGGCTGGCCACCGCGAGGAAAAGGGCAATGATCGTCTGCAGCACCTGGCAGGCGAGGGCAATGCGGCGGCGATCGTACCGATCGGCCGCGTGTCCGGCAGGCAGGGAGAAAAGAAGCTGGGCGCCGAAATGGGCCAGACCGACCAGACCGAGGTCGAGTGCGCTGCCGGTGACATCGTAGACCTGCCAGCCGATGGCGACGGCGACCATCTGGTAAGCGAGGACGGTCGCCGTCTCCGCCGTCCAAAGTCGGGTGAACGCGGTGTTGCCGCGCAAGGGTGTGTGCATTGATCCGCGGTTCTAGCAGACGGC
>JBIKKL010000555.1:0-3679 GCA_044360365.1 Burkholderiales bacterium
ATCTCGTTCACGCAGCATCGATCCGGTGTCAACGCTGGGGTGGGGGCTGGGTGTTGCGGCGGACTTCGATGCTGGGCTCGTCGATCGTGATCTCCCGGGTGCGTGTCACTGCGATCGTCAATTGGTACTCGCCCGCCTCGGGAACGGTGACGAAGAAGAGCGTATGCGCGAACGGGCCGCCCTCGGGTTGGTCGCCCGCACCGGTGTTGTTGATCGTGACGCTCTTCGTGGCAATGACCGAATCGCCGCGAGCGAGGCGCGCGTCGTAGGTGTTCCAGCGCGAATTCTCGTCCTGGTTGGCGACGGTCATGCCCTTGAAGTTGATGGCGACCGGATTCATCTCGGGCGACAGGTTGAGCGTAATGGGTTCGAAGCTGCCGTCGGCGTTCTGGGTGAGCACATGGGTGCTCGCCTGATCGCCGGTGACGAGCCCCTCGCAGGCGACGAGCAGTGCGCATGAAGCGGTGAGCAGCAGAAATCGGAAAACGTTCGTCAGTGCGGACATGGAATCACCGGGGGTTAGGCGTGGAGGCCGTACGCCGCAATCGACGTACCGCCGATTTGTAGAAGCAGACGAGGTGCGTCGTGGCCGCGGTTATCGCGCTGGCCAGCCCGGCAGGGCGCGGCAGCGATCGAGCCATGCCCGCACGGCCGGGTAGGGCTCGAGCGATGTATTGCCTTCCTGCGCGGTTTCCGTGTATGGAAAACATGCGACGTCGGCGACCGTGGGATGCGCGGCGGCGAGCCAGTCGTTGCTCTTGAGTCGCGCCTCCATCGTGGCGAGCGCGATGTTCGCCAACGTCTGGCAGACCGAGGCATCGCCGGCGGTCCAGCGTCCCATGACCACGCCGCGCCGGCCGTACTGCAGGCCGAACTGGATTTCGGAGGCCGACAACGCCAGCCATTGCTGCACTTGTGCAAGTGTCGAGGCATCGGTCGGCAGCCATCGATCTGCGCCGTGCTTGCGGGCGATGTAAGCGAGGCACGCCGAGGAATCCCAGAGGACGACACCCTCGTCCTCCAATACCGGGACTTCGCCGCGAGGGTTCAGCGTCAGGAACGCAGGGGCCTTGTGCTCCATCTTTTGCCGCGAGATGTCGAGCGTAACGATCTCGCATTGAACCTTCAGCAGCGAAAGCAGGATCTTGACCTTGTACGAGTTCCCAGATACGGCAGCAACGTAGACTTTCATGAGTGGCTCCCAAGAAAGCCGCGATTATCGTCGCTGGGGCTCGATTGAGGAACAGCCGCGGGAGCGCCGATTGCAGCTTCCTCGACCATCGCCATCGACGAGGAGCCCGATCATGTACATTGCCCGCTTTTCCTATTTCGTCGCCCCCGTGGATCGCAAACGGGCGGTCGATCTGATCCGGCAGGAGGTCGAAGCGGCCACGGCGCGCCAGATGAAGGCGAAGCTGCTTGTGCCGCTGACGCGCGCGTCGGGCGAGGCAGCGCTGCAGTTCGAAGTCGAATTGGCGCAGCTCGACCAGCTCGAGTCTTTCCGCGAGTGCGGGCTCGGCTCCGCGGAGAAAACTCGCGAGTGGATCGAAGACTTCAGCGAAATCCTCGTGTGTCCACCGGAAGTGGAACTGTTGCGCGTTGACGGCGCCTGAGCCTTCGCGCCGCGATGGCGGGCACGACGCTTGCCCTTATGTCATCACCATTGCCTTGGAGACAAGGAAATGAAACGCGAAGTCATGGTCGGCCTCGTAAGCGTTGCAATGTTGCTGGGCGGTTGCGCCACCTGGAATGACATGGACCGTTCGGAGTAAGGTCTGGCGGCGGGTGCAACTGGCGGCGCCGTCATCGGCCGCATCGTGGGCGGTGCACTGGGGGCCGCAGTCGGCGCAGGTATTGGCGGCTACGCCGGAGATCATGAAAGTCGGCCTTAAAGCAACCGGTGCGGATCAGCCGGATCGCGGCCCGGGAAACAGGCAATCGTCCTGTACGAGTGCGTGGTGTGCCATCAGGAATGCGGCTGCATTCCAGGATTGGCCCGCCATCCCGGCGCACTTGAGCGTCTGCCCATGCAGCCATTCGCTGAACCGCCACCGGGCGAGTGCGTTTGCCTCGGCAACCCTTTCGAGCGCCGCCCAAGCGCCCGTTTCGTCGTCAGCGGCTTTCAATGCGAGCACCCAGAACGCGCCGACGAATGGCCAGATGCCGCCGTTGTGATATTGCCAGGGCCGGTTCTGCCGATGGCGCAACATGTACGGGCGCCAGAGATAGCTGTCTTCCGGGACGGGATCGCAGAGCGCCCGTATCGGGTAGCCGTCATCGGCGCCCCGCTGCCGGAGCGCTTCCACGACGCGTTGGGCTTGCGCGCGGTCTGCGAGCCCCGTCAGTATCGCCAGGATGTTGCCGAAGGCATCGCCTTCGTCGCCGAAGAACGAGAAATTCACGAAGCTCAGGTACAGGTCCCGATTGCGGGCGCGGTCGCGGGCGTAATGTGCCAGCAGGCGGGCGCGCCGATACTCGGCGAGCGGTTTGCCGAAAGGGTGAAAGAGATGTTCGGCGTTGTCGAGCGTCTCTTCCCGCCGGGCGAGCCGGAAGAGGGATTTGACGTGCAGCCAGAGCGCATTCGTATAGAGGACGAAACCGGAGCGCGGCATGATGTCCGCCCAGTCGCTCGCTTCGTTCTGCTGCAGCAGAAAAAAGCATTGATGCTCCTGGCATCGAAGCCAGAAGATGGCTTTGCGGATGCGGGGGGCGAGCCTGCGGCGCAGCCGCTGCTGTGGAACGATGGCATCGAGGTGAGCAATGGCGATCAGCCACCACAAGGTCGCATCGATGCAGCCGAGGTACCAGAAATCGGCGGTTGCGTGCGTCGTGTCGACGAACTTGGGAATCTGGCCGTTCGGTGCCTGATGCGTACCGAGGGTCAGGAGGCCGGTGGCCGACGCCTGCACCAGCGCCTCGTCTCCGGAGACGGCCATGCCCAGCGCGCAAATCGCTGCGTCGCGGCCGAACACTGCGGAGTAGCCCCGCGTGTTGGCAGCTTTGGAGGGCGTGGCGGCGAGTATCCCCTGTGAGCCGAGATTGCGCCGCAGAAGCTCGATGCAGCGTCTCCGACATGCCTCGACCAAGGCGGATGAAGTCATCCCGTTTCGCTGCGGCTGTCGGTTTCGGGGCGGTGGCCCGTCAATTCATCAGTGCCCGTGGTGCTGGATGACCGCCTTTTCGAGCAGCTCCAGCGCCGCTGCGGCGAAGGTCCACATGTTCAGTTCCCGATTGCCCGTTCGGGTCTCGATCATGACCGACAGTTCGACCGGCCCTGCAATCGCGATGCAGGCGTGGCCGGCATCGTAGCCATACCGATTGCCGGTGGGGCCGGCGGCGCCGGTTTCGCCGATGCCCCAGGTGGTGCCCAGCGTTTCGCGTGCGGAGCGGGCGAGGACGAGCGCGAAGGCTTCGCTGCTCGGCGGCACGTCCTTGAATTGTTCGAGTCCGCCGGACAGTAGCGTCTGGCGCGATTCGCGCGTGTATGTGACCACGCCGCCGCGGAAGTACGCCGATGCGCCCGGAATCGACAGCAGTGATGCACTGATCAATCCGCCCGCCGAGGATTCGGCGACTGCGAGGGTTGCCTGCCGCGACTTGAGCAGTTCGCCGACGCTGCGGCCCAGGGTGGTGAGTTCGTTCATGGGGGGTCCTCCTGGGCACAATGTTACGCGCTTTG
>JBIKKL010000154.1:0-9103 GCA_044360365.1 Burkholderiales bacterium
GGGGGCTCGGCACCCGGTTCGGCGTACAGCGCGGGCTCATGCGTTTCGTTCGGCTGCCGTGGCGGTGCGGATTTCGACCGGCGTTGCCGCATGGAGCTTCATCTGCGGGAAGGGGATCTCGATCCCGGCTTCGTCGAAGGCCTTCTTCAGGCGTCGCAGGTACTCGCGCCGGACGTTCCACTGTTCGAGCGCGACCGTCTTGAAGCGGCTGCGTATCATGACGGCAGAGTCCGCCCAGGACTCTACGCCGGCGATTTCGAGATCGTCGAGCATCTTCGGCGCGAAGACCGGGTCGGCGCGCAGCTCGGCTCCGACACGCCGCATGACTGTGAAGACCTCGTCGATATCCTCGCCGTAGTCGACGCCGATATCGATGACTGCGTTCGCGAACCCGCGGCTGCGGTTCGTGACGGTGCTGATGAGGCTGTTCGGGATGTAGTGCACGTTGCCTTCGTAGTCGCGCAGGCGCACGTAGCGCAGCGTTACTTCTTCCACCAGGCCGCCCATCCCCGCAATCTCGACGACGTCGCCCTGCCGGATCTGGTTCTCCAGCAGCAGGAAGAAGCCCGTGAAGTAGTCCTTGACCAGACTTTGTGCGCCGAACCCCACGGCAATGCCCACGACACCGGCTGCACCCAGAATGGGGGCGACCGAAATGCCGAGTTCGGACAGAATGAGCAGTACCGATATCAGCGTCATGATCACGTTGGCGAGATAGCGGATCACCCGATCGAGCGTCGTGGCGCGTTTGACGGCTTCCGCATCGGAAAAGTGCGAACTGATGCGCTCACGGAAAAGTCGGATCAAGCGATGCAGCGCAGCGGAGATGATCCAGGCGGCCATCAGAATGATGGCGATGCGCAGGGCGATCAGGGCGGCGCCGTCGATATGGCGTACCGTGGCTAAGATTTCGTTGAGCATTGAATTCTGGTGTCCTTCGTCGGTAGAAACCCCGGGGCGGCAGGAATGCGTCGTTTCGATGCGTCGCTACCGGCCCGCCGCGTTGCGCATCCAACGCGCCGAATGCATGTTGATTCTGCGACGATGCCTGCTGTGTCGACGCGTGGATCGGCGGCGATACTGATACTGCATGCCGGCGCTCAGGCCGGCCCTCAGTGTTCGAAGTAGAACATCGCTCCGGGAAAATACTGGAACGCGCGTGCGAGGTCGAGTCTTCCCTCGACCGCTACGCAACGCGTGCCGCTCAGCACTTCGTTCAGTTCGATGTCGGCAGGCAGCATGCTCAGATCCAGCTGCGTATCGTCCCATACGGGTGCACCCAGGGGAGGGGTGTCGGCGTCGAGCCCGAGCGAAGCATGGAGTCGGCCTGCCGCAACGACGAGCCCTCGGTTGAGGTATCGGCGCACGTACGCCACGACGTGCTTTTCACGCTTGCCTCTCACCTTGACCGGCACATAGTCACCGCAAGCAAAGAGTTCGGGATCGCGTCGCCGAAGATCGAGCACCCGCAGAACGATCCATGTCTTCGCGCGGCCATCGAGCTGGCTGCTCGCCAGGGAGGTCACCAGGGTCGGCAACTGCTCGGCCGAAGTGCGCGCAAGCGATCGCAACGAGGCAAGTCGCGCCTGCCGGCAATCGTAGTCGATCGGACGTCGATTGTCAGGATCGACCAGGCTGTAGTCGAGGGTCTCGTTGCCCTGGAAGATGTCGGGCACGCCCGGCGACGTGAGCTTGAGAAGCGTCATGGCAAGGCTGTTCAGGCCGCCATGCCACGCGAAAAAGCGGACCTGCTGAGCCACGTCGTCGAGGAAAAGGTTGCCCGCGCTGCGTGTCAACAAGGCGCGCACGAATTCGACAAGGGCGGTTTCGTACTTCTCGTGCATGTTGTGCCAGCTGGTGCGGCACTTCGCTTCGCGTGCTGCCTTGAGCATGTAGTGCTCGATGCGCGTCCGATATTCGGCGAGGCAATCGTCGTCGAGGTCGCGACAGGGGAAGGATCCGAGCAGCGTCTGATAGAGCAGATACTCGTCGTTGCGGCTGGGCGCTGCTTCGCCGTCGATGGTGCGCTTGCGCTGACGATTGAGGCGACTCCAGCGACGCACGAGCAGGCGCCACGCGGCGGGAACCTCCGAGATGACGTCGATGCGGGCGCGGACATCCTCGGAGCGCTTGTTGTCGTGGGTCGACGTGGCGAGCATCGTATGCGGCCATCGGGAGACGCGGCGGCGGGTGGCCGTGTGAAACGCGTTGACCGACAGGCCGAACTGCTCGGGATCCCCGCCGACGTCGTTGAGCGAGACGAGCCGGTTGTAGCTGTAGAACGCCGTATCCTCGATGCCCTTGGCCGTGACGGGCGCCGTGAGCTGCTGGAAGCGCATGGCGATGGAGCGAGCCTGCGCCTGGAATGTAGTCGCAGCGTGCGTCGGCGGTTCGCACAGTAGCACGCTGCCCAGAAAATCGAACACGCTCGCGTCAGCGCCGCGCGCCAGCGTGCGTGCGCGTCCCAAGGCCCATTGCAGGTAGCGTCGGTCTTGCCTCGACAAGCCGGAATCGGCGATATACGTGCGGTAGACGGGAAAGCAACCGATGATCTCGGTCAGGGCGCGCTGCAGGGTATTGAATGTGTAGTCGCGGGTGCGTCGATCGGAGCGCGCGAGGCGCAGCAGGCGCCGCGTGAGGATGGCCAGTTCGCCGGCGAGTGCACTCGTGAGCACGATGCGCTTGCCGCGATAGGCGGCGTCTGCAAACGATACGGCTTCGGCACCCACGAAGGCCTTCCAGACGCGTCCGACGCGGCTGCGCGCGGCGGTGTCGACGAAAAGGCCATTGACGGCGTTGGCGAAGCGATAGCCCGTGGTGCCGTGGATGGGCCAGCTGTCCGGAATGCGTTCGTGCGACGCGACGATCTTTTCGACGACGATGTAGAGGGGGCGTTTGGCGGCATCCGGCGGCGGTCCCGTCGCGTTGTTGAATGCGAGCTGCACATAGCGCTCTTGCAGGCGCCGGAAATAGCGTGCCGGATCGTGCAGTCCGTCGGGATGATCGATGCGCAGGCCGTCGACCTTGCCCTCGGCTGCCAATTCGAGCAAGAACCGATGCGTGGCTTCGAAGGCCGCTTCATTCTCCATCCTCAGCGCGGCGAGGTCGTTGATGTCGAAGAAGCGACGGTAGTTGATATCGTCGCTGGCCACGCGCCAATACGCGAGCCGGTAGGCCTGCGCTTCGAGGAGTTCGTGCAGGGACTGGTAGGGATCGCTATCGCTGCCGGGTACGTTGAACTGGCGTACGGTACGCTCGATTGTTTCGCCGAGTATCGGGTGCTCTGCTGCCATTCGTTTCAGCTGTCGCTTGTGGACTTCCTTGTCGCGGGTACGTTCGGCGATGGCATCGGCGTCGGTGGCGTCGCGAGGCGGAAGATGACTGAGCGATGCAATGAGACTCTCCGCACCGGCGCGTGCGTCGTCGGGCAGATCGGAGGGCGCGAGTCCGCGCAGCGCACGCTGCAGGATACGAGGGTATTCGCGCGGGTCCACCGGAAAACGGTGATCGAAATAAAACACGGCGAAAGATCCCGTCGCGGATTCGAACTCGAGCTTCAACTCGCCTCGCTCGAGCACCGCACCGTAATGATCGCCCAGCACCGGCAGGACGATGCGCTGAGCGAATTCGGGATCCAGGGGTTGCCAGTCGACATCGAAATACTCGGCGTACACGGAAGCCGGCCCGTTTTCGAGCAGATCCATCCACCACGTGTTGTCGCGGCCCATGACCCCCATGTGATTCGGCACCATGTCGAGAATCTGCCCCATCCCGTGGTGGGCGAGGGCGGCTGCAAACGTGTCGAACTCGTCACGGTTGCCGATCTCGGGATTCAGGGCGCCATGGTCGATGATGTCGTAGCCGTGCTGGCTGCCGGGACGGGCGCGCAGGTACGGCGAGCAGTACACATGACTCACGCCGAGTGCGGCGAGGTAGGGAACGAGCGCCGTGGCCCGCCGGAAATCGAATTCCTTGTGCAGTTGGAGGCGATAGGTGCAGCGCGGCACGATCGCCTGGGCCACGGGGCCGCCGGGTCGCGATTCGCGCGCGCCACGCGGTCGAACGTGGCCGAGCGCCTGGGTGAGCCGAGTGAAGCGTTCGTCGTCGGGAAAGTGTTCGAGGTCGAGCGGGAGTTTGCGGCGCCAGTTCGGATGCTCGGTCGTCGTCCCGGGGATGTTGGATTGGTCCGCGACGCTGGCCGCATCCTCCAGTTGAACCACCATCAGCTTCGAAGGCGTGGCGCCGAGATAGGTGTGTATCCCCGAACTGAGGGACGGCGTGATGACCGGCACACTGGCGGGGTCGGGCGGCGTCCCCGCGGGCAGCATCGACTGGCGTTCCAGTGCGAGCAGCAGACGCGCGCGGTCCTGCGCGCGGCCGACGATCTGCTGCTCGCGCATCGCGTCGTTCGGAAAAAGGTTAAGTTCCGTGCGCAGGGCGAGGTCGCGGCCCTCCCACCAGCCCGCCAGCGTCGGCAGATCGTGGGTGGAGGCAGCGACGATCGCCTGGACGGGGTAGTCCTGGGGCGGCTTGAAGTCGCCGCCATGCTGGCGTTCGAAGTAGAGGAGACGATATGACAGCACGCCGGCTTCAGCCAGCGCGTGGCGGACTTCGTCCGGCACGGTGCCGAGATCTTCGCCGATCACGAGGCAGTGGTTGCGCTGGCTTTCGAGCGCGAGCAGGCCCAGCATGTCTTCGAACGGATAGCGCACATAGACGCCGTCGGCCGCCTTGCCTTCGGGGGGCACCCAGAAAAGCCGCATGATCCCCATCACGTGATCGATGCGCAGCGCGCCGGAATGACGCATGTTGGCGCGCAAGGTGTCGATGAACGGTGCATATGCCGCATCTTGCAGGCGGCGGGGAATCATCGGCGGCAGGCCCCAGTCCTGCCCGTTCAGGTTGAAATCGTCGGGCGGTGCGCCGACGCTCGCGCCGATGGCGTAGAGGTCCTGATTGGCCCACGCTTCGGCGCCACCGCGATCGATCGAGACCGCGAGATCCTCGTAGATGCCGACGCCCAACCCGATTTCGTAGGATCGACGTGCCGCCGCTGCGTATTGGAGATCCGCCTGCCATTGCAGGTACTCGAAGAACTCGACGCGATCCAGATGCTCGGTGCAAAAGCGATGCACTTCGGGGGCGTCGGCGGTCTTCAGGGTCTCGGGCCAGACCGGCCAGCCCCAGATGGACGCATCCTGGCGATGCAGATGCTCCTGCAACGCATCGAAGAGCGCGTGACGGCGCAGCGCACGGCCGCCTTCGGTTTGAAACGCACGAAACTGTGCGGCGCGTTCGTCGTTGGCCGCGAGGTGTCGCGCCCGGAAATGGACGTACAGGGTTTCGAGAACCGAGCGCTTGGCTTCGGCGACGCCGGTGTAGTCGACGAGCACAGGTTCGCGCAGGGCACGCAATCTGGCCTGGAACGCGGCGCTTCGTACCTGCGTGCGGGCCTCCTCGCATTGCGCGAAATCCGCGCAGGCTTCCACGTCGATGTAGATCCAGTTCTTGAAGAGGCGGCTCGACGGGCTGTACGGGCTGGCGTGTTCCGGGTTGTGCGGAAACGACGCATGCAGCGGATTGACGCCGACGACACCAGCGCCGCGGCTCCCCCACTGCTGTACGATTCCGGCGAGGTCGGTGTAGTCGCCGATGCCCCAGTTGCGTTCCGAGCGCACGCCGTAGAGCTGCGTGGCGGCACCCCAGACCCGTCCGTCGCCGGCGAGCGCGGGCGGCCAGTAGCTGCGCCGGGGGGTAACGCAAAAGAGGCTGTCGGCGATCGGTCGTCCGTCGAGATCGATGCGCAGTCGATGGTAGCCGCAGGGCAACGACGGTTCGATGCGCAGGCGACGGGCGCAATAACGCTGCTCGCCCAGCGTGACCGTCTGCTGGCATTCGAGGGCAAGCAGCTCGGCGCGACCTTCGTGGACGCCGCCCGATTCCTCCTGGAGCGTCCATCGCAACTGCGACTGCGAAAGATCGTCGCGAAGCCTGAGGAGGATCGTCCACGGTCCCTCGTCTTCGCGAACGACGAGCGCAGCCGGAAGTGGCCG
This sequence comes from Burkholderiales bacterium, assembly GCA_044360365.1. GTDB lineage: Bacteria > Pseudomonadota > Gammaproteobacteria > Burkholderiales > WYBJ01 > WYBJ01. The sequence continues at coordinate 6,054 of JBIKKL010000154.1, forward strand.
TTCCCATTGCGCGTGGGCGGTGGCCGCAAGCGAAGCCTGCACGGCTTCGTCGTCGTGGGCGGGTACGCCCATCGCCGTCAGGATGGCACGGAGCGTGGTTTCGGTCGGCTGGTGCGGTGTACCCCAGATGTCGTGATACTCGAGGATGACGCCGTTCGCTTGCGCGAGGGCGATGAGGCTGTCGTTCATTGGAATTGTTATGTTTCCAGCGTAGAGAGTACTGAGTACGGGCCGAGACGAATGAATCCAGCGTCATCGGCGATGGTGGGCTCCGCTTCGAACAGGATCTGGCCGCGCGGCAATTGCATGCGTGCGCTCGGTATTTCGGAAAAATTGGCGCGCAAATGCAGTGCGGCTTCTTCGCCGAGCATCCAGTCTACCGCCAGCAGCCGCCCGTCATCCACCGTGAATTTGCCGCCGGGTTCGGTTAGGGCCAACAAGGGCACGAGATACTGGTGCCGCAGCTGGAGGCAGTGCCGGTAGAGGTCGAGCCAGGCCGCGTTCGTCACACATTCGTCCCAACGCAGTTTCGAGCGCAGAAAGGTTTCCACGGCCGCGGGATCCGGAATCGTGTCGTTCGAGGCGGGATCCGCAAAGCGTTCGAACTGCGCGAATTCCCTGCGTCGCCCATGCGACACGGCGGCCGACAGCTCGGGCGCAAAATCGCAGAAGTACAGAAACGGCGTGCTGGCATTGAACTCCTCGCCCATGAAGAGCATGGGCGGGGCCGGCGCTAGCAGCCAGCAGACAATGGCCGCGCGCAGTTTCGAGGCCGCGCTCAGCTGACCGATACGCTCGCCGAAAGCGCGATTGCCGACCTGATCGTGCGTTTGCATGAACGAAACGAAGGCGCCCGGGGGCAGATGCACCGAGGGATCACCGCGCTCGTCGCCACCGCGAAACGGCGACGCTTCACCCTGGTAGCCGAAGCCTTCGGCGAGGCAGCGGCCGAAGTGCCACAGGGGACGTTCGGCGTAGTCGGCATAGTAGCCGTCGGATTCGCCGGTCAGGAGGACATGCGCTGCATGATGGATGTCGTCGTTCCATTGCGCCGTGGCGAGCATGGGTTGGCGCCGGGCATTACGACCGAGGTAGCTCGTCTGATTGCGGTCGTTCTCGAGCACGATATGGATGTGGCGGTCCGCGACCGTGCGCTCGCGGACGACGGCGCAGAGTTCTGCGACGAAATCCGGTCGTGTTTCGTCCTGGATGGCATGCACGGCGTCGAGCCGCAGTCCGTCCATTTGATACTCCTCCAGCCAGTAGAGTGCGTTGTGGATGAAGAAGTCGCGCACCGTGCGCGAACCGGTGCCGTCGAAGTTGATGGCAGCACCCCACGGCGTATGGTGCGCGGCATTGAAGAATGTCGGCGCATAGACGTGCAGATAGTTGCCTTCGGGGCCGAAGTGGTTGTAGACCACATCGAGGATCACCATGATGCCGCGCGCATGTGCGGCCTGCACGAGCGATTTCAAATCGTCGGGGGTGCCGTACGAGGCCTCCGGCGCGAACGGCAGCACGCCGTCGTAGCCCCAGTTGCGCGCCCCGGGGAAGTCGGCAATCGGCATGATCTCGATCGCGGTGACGCCGAAGGTCGCGAGATGGTCGAGGCGCTCGATTGCCGCGAGGAACGTTCCCTCCGGCGTGAACGTGCCGACATGCAACTCGTAGATGACCGCTTCGTTCCAGGCGCGCCCGTACCAGCCGAGCTCCTTCCATTCGAAGCTCGTCGGATCGACGAGCATGCTCGGCGCGTGGACGTCTTCGGGGTTGAAGCGCGACGCGGGGTCGGGCACCAGCAAGCCGCCGTCGATGCGAAAGCCGTAGCGTGCACCGGGCGCGAGATCCTTGATGGCGGTTTCGAACCAACCCGCGCCGAGGATCGACATCGATGCGCCCAGGCGGCTTTGCGTAGCGCTGATTTCGACTTCGACCTCGTTTGCACCCGGCGCCCATAGGCGGAATCGAGCCGTACCATCGAGATCGATCTGCGTCCCGAAGGGCATCGCGTACTTAAACTGCATCGGATGTTCCTTGCGCAGCGGCTGGCGCCTGGTCCGTGTTCACCGAGGCCTCGCTCAAGGGAGGCGACACCTCGTTCTGAGCGGCCGGCACCGGAGCCGCGTCGTTGCCGGTGGATGCTGCGATCTGGCGCAGCAGGGCGAGCGATCGACCTTGCAGGGAAAAGCTTGTGCCGCCCGCGAAGGTGCGGTGCTCACCGTGCACATCTGCGATCGCGGTGTCCACGACGACCCGCCAACGGCACGATTCCATGCAGTGCGGGAGGGTAAACGCGATGTCGTCGTGATGGGCGTTGAACAGGACCACGAAGCTGTCATCGTGAAGCGGGCGGCCTCGTTCGTCGCGTTCGAGGACGACCTGGCCGGAAAAACAAACGCCCAGACAGCGCGCGAAGTCCTGATTCCACTCCCGCTCGGTCATCTCCTTGCCGTCGGGCTTGAGCCAGGAGATGTCCTTGTCGGGACTGCCGCGCAGCGGCCGTCCGGCGAAGAAGTCGCGTCGGTGGAACGTGGGATGGTCGCGTCGCAGCGCGATCAGCCGACGGACGAATTCCGTGAGGCGTTCACGCTCTTCATCGGGCGTCCAGTCGATCCAGCCGATCTCGTTGTCCTGGCAGTAGGCGTTGTTGTTGCCGGCCTGGGAGTGGCCGATCTCGTCGCCTGCGAGGAGCATCGGCACTCCCTGGGAAAGCAGCAGTGTGGCCAGCAGATTGCGCTTCTGCTTGCTGCGCAACTGGCTGATATCAGCATCCTCCGTCGGGCCTTCCACGCCGCAGTTCCAGGACAGGTTGTTGTTGTGGCCGTCGCGGTTCTCTTCGCCGTTGGCTTCGTTGTGCTTGTCGTTGTAGGAGACGAGATCGTGCAGCGTGAAGCCGTCGTGTGCGGTGATGAAGTTGATGCTGGCGAACGGGCGCCGGCCGCTGCGGCCATAGAGGTCGCTGGAGCCCGTGAGCCGACGGGCGAATTCGCCGATCAACCCGTCGTCGCCCTTCCAGTAGGCGCGCATCGTGTCGCGATAGCGGTCGTTCC
>JBIKKL010000196.1:0-7956 GCA_044360365.1 Burkholderiales bacterium
GGGAAATTGCCGACCTGATAGCCGCCTTCGCCGAGATCCCAGGGTTCTGCGATGAGCTTGACCTGATTGAGCACCGGATCCTGACGAATGATGTCGAAGAATGCGCCGAGGCGATCGACCGCATGCAGCTCGCGGGCGAGTGCTGCCGCAAGATCGAAGCGAAAGCCGTCGACGTGCATTTCACTGACCCAGTAGCGCAGCGAATCCATGATCAGCTGCAGTACGCGCGGGTGCTGCATGTCGAGCGTATTGCCGCAGCCGGTGTAGTCCTTGTAGTAGCGCGGATCGCCGTCGGCCTGGCGGTAGTACGCGGCGTTGTCGATGCCGCGAAACGAAAGTGTCGGGCCCATATGGTTGCCTTCGGCCGTGTGGTTGTAGACGACGTCGAGGATGACTTCGATGCCGGCTGCATGCAGCGCGCGGACCATCGTCTTGAACTCGTTGACCTTGCCCGAGGCGCTGTAGCGCGCCTCCGGGGCGAAGAAGCCGATGGTGTTGTAGCCCCAGTAGTTGCGCAGCCCACGCTCGACCAGATAGCGATCGTCCAGAAACGTGTGGACGGGCATGAGCTCGACCGTGGTGACGCCCAACCGCTTCAGGTATTCGATCACGGGCGCGGTGGCCAATCCGGCATAGGTGCCGCGCAGGGGCTCGGGCACCAAAGGATGCAGTTGCGTAAAGCCGCGCACGTGCAACTCGTAGATCACCATCTTGTGCCAGGGCACGTGCGGCGCTCGATCGTCGCCCCAGGTAAACGCAGACTCCACGATCTTGCACTTCGGCATGCCGCGCGCGTTGTCGCGCCGATCCATGGAGAGATCGTCGCGTCGGTGGCCGATCGTGTAGCCGAACATCGCATCGCTCCAGCGCATGCCGCCCACGATATTGCGCGCATATGGGTCCAGCAGCAGCTTGTTCGGATTGAAGCGGTGTCCCTCTTCCGGCCGATAGGGGCCGTGCACGCGATAACCATAGAGCCAGCCGGGGCGAGCCTCCGGCAGATAACCGTGCCAAACGTGGTCGGTGTTCTCGCGCAGGGCAATGCGCTGGGTTTCCCGCCGTCCGTCGGTGCTGAACAGGCAAAGATCGACGCGCAGCGCGTGTTCCGAGAACAATGCGAAATTGACGCCCTGGCCATCCCAAGTCGCGCCGAGGGGGTAAGAACTCCCGCGCCAGACCGTGCTGACGGCACTCATGATCCGAATCGATGGCGTCGTTGTTCGAGCGGGGCGAGCGGCATGACGGCGATACCGCTCGCAGTCACGGTGCAGCAAGCCCGATCGTCCTCGGCGTCGAAGCCGATTCGCGTGCCCGGCGCCAGGGCGTTGTGCCGATCGATGATGGCGCGCCTGATGTGGGCGCCTCGCCCGATGATGCAGGAATCCATGATGATCGAGTCTTCGATGATGACGCCTTCTTCGAGCACGACTTCGGAGCGGATGACACTGTTTCGTATCGTCGCATCCCGGATGAGGATCCCGGCGCCGATGTCGCTCGATTCGATCTGGGCGCGGCCGACGCTCGCGGGCGGCCCCTGGTAGTTGCTGGATCGGATGGGCCAGCGCCGGTTGAGCAGATCGAATCGGGGCTGGTTGCCGAGGGTATCCATGGTCGAATCGAAATAAGCATCGATCGTGCCGACGTCGCGCCAGTAGCCCGGCTCTTCGTAGTCGTGCAGACCGGGACACTCGTTCCCGCCGAAGTCGTAGGCAAACACGCGACGCGACTTGATCAGACGCGGCAGGACGTCGCGACCGAAGTCGGTGCCACGCCTGTCCTTCGCTTCGAGCAGGGCATCGATGAGCGTGCCGGTGCGAAACAGATAATTGCCCATCGACGCGTAGGCCCGGCTCGAATCGTTCGGCATCGCAGGCGGGTTGGCAGGCTTCTCGAGGAAGCCCTGTATGCGCCCGTGCGGGTCGCAGTCGATGATGCCGAACGCCGAAGCTTCGGCGCGAGGTACCGGCAACGCGGCGACGGTGACATCGGCATGCCGCTCGTTGTGGAAATCGATCATCTGGCGCACATCCATCCGATACACGTGATCGGCACCGAAGACGGCGACGAGCTCCGGACCATTCGCTTCTATCAGGCCCAGGTTCTGATAGACGGCATCTGCCGTCCCCTGGAACCACTCCGGGCCCTCGATCATCTGCGGCGGTACGACGGTGATGAAGTGTGACGGGATGGTCGGGCCAGGCATCCACGCATCGCGTATGTGTTCGATGAGCGACTGCGACTTGTACTGAACCAGCACATAGATCGAGTAGATGTTGGAATTGAGGAAATTGGAGAGCACGAAATCGACGATGCGATAGCGCCCCCCGAAGGGTACGGCCGGCTTCGAACGTTCAGCCGTAAGCGGATTGAGCCGCGTGCCTTCGCCGCCGGCAAGGACGATCCCGAGGATGCATTCTCGCAGGCTCATGATGACTTCGCTTCCCTGGGTTCGAGCAGGGCGATCAGACCGCGCATCGGAATCGCGGCCCAACGCGGGCGGTTCTCCAGTTCGTAACGGACCTCGTAGAGCGCCTTCTCGATCAGGAACCGATCGAGCAGAGCGCGGAATGCCTGTGCGCCGCTCGGAACCGACGAGAGATGGCCCGCTACGGCCAGATAGCTTTCGCTCAAGGCGGCCGTCGCAGCCAATTCCCACTCGGCAGCGCACCGCGTGCGCTCGGCGTGGCGTTCGTGTTCCGTGGGCCCGATTCGATCGAGCGCGGTATGGGCGGCGTAGCTTGCCGAGCGCAGCATGCCGGCGACGTCTCGCAGTGGGGAATGCTTTTCTCGCCGCGCGTCGATGCTGCGCATCGGTTCGCCTTCGAAGTCGATGATCACGAAATCGTTGCCGGCGACCAGAACCTGGCCGAAATGCAGGTCGCCGTGGTAACGGGTCTTGGTGAGACCGGTGCCGACATCCGGCACGCGTCGGGTGGCTTCGAGCAATTGCATGCGCGCGGCAAGAAGCTGATCCGCGTCGGTCTGCACGCCGGGCGGTAGCGATTCGTAACGACGTTCGAGCATGTCGAGCGTCGTGACGACATCGTCGTGGATCGTGATCATCCAGGCAGACAGGTCGGCCTCGGTCACCCCCTCGGGATCGAAGGCGGGATCGCCGGTTGGCGTGGCGAACGCCTGGTGCAACTCACCGATCCGTGTGCCGAGCGTACGTGCCTGGACGATATACAACGCGTGCGGATCCTCGTTCGACGGCGTGGTGGCGGTGTCGGCAGACTGTTCGCCGCGGCTCAGGAAGCGGTCGAGGTAGTCCACTGTGTACGACCAGAAGCTTCCCTGGTTGCGAACGAAACGTTGAGCGACGGCGAGCGCCGTGTGCGCGCCGTCGCGGCCGACGTACTCCAATGCGCCCAGGACCGGAGCAATGTGGGTGAAGGTGCCCTGGTCGGTGAGGAAGCGCCCGACCTCCAGTTCCGGACTGATGCCGCTTTGCAGTCGGCGGTAGCCCTTGAGATAAACCCGATGGCCGAAACAGACGCCGGTATTGGATTGGTCGAGGCCCGGGTACTCGACCTCGGCCGCAAGCGCTTCGGCATCGACGTGCGATTCGTACGCGCTCGTGCGCGCGAACTTGAGTTTTCCGACGCCCAGGGACGTTTCTCCCGGCGTGCCCATCGAGCGAAGCAGCGCGCGGCAGAACCCGGGATGCCCGAACGCGCCGTAGAGCAACCCGACCTTGGACTTCTGGCGGACCTTCGCCAGTGCCCAACCGCCGAATCGCTCCATGAAATCCGCGTGCTCCTCCTCCCAGACGATGCCGAGGGGAAGGAAGTAGACCTGCGGCGGAACATCCTCGAATTCGAGTTTGACGACGAACAGGAGCCAGCTGCCTTCCTGCGGATTCCACGCCCCGATGTCCGCCAGTGCAAGCCCCGTGACGCGATGACCCTTGCCGGCGAACCATCGACGCGATTCGAGGAAGGGAATGAGCACCTCGTCGCGCAGCTTGTCGGGGGTCGTGTTCGAGATGACGCGCATGACGTCCTGCGCGCCGCTGCCGGAAGAGAACAGTGATCGCCAGCCTTCGAGCAGCACGAGCGTGGGCAATTCCCGTGTCGCCAGCACTTGCGCATGCCAGGTCGGCGGCGGGGCGTCGGCAGCAAGCCGAAAGGCATAGTAGCCGTGGCCGGGCAGCGTGAGCAGATAGGGCAGCTTGCCGATCGGGGGGAAAGAGGTCTTGCCCATGATCTCGACGGGCACGCGGCCATCGTAAGCAGACAAGGCAAGTTCCACTGCTTGCGCGTGTCGGGAGAGGTTCGCAACGCACAGGATGCTCTCTCCCTCGTATTCGCGCAGATACGCCAGCACCTTGCGATTGCCCGGTGTGAGGAACGAGATTCGACCGCGCCCGAAGGCCTGGTGATTCTTGCGCTCGCTGATGAGTCGTCGCGTCCAGTTGAGGAGCGATGACGGATTGCGCGACTGCGATTCGACGTTGATCGATTGATAGCCGTAGACCGGATCCATGTTCACCGGCAGGAACAGGCGCTGCGGGTCGGTGCGCGAGAAGCCGGCGTTGCGATCGAGACTCCACTGCATCGGCGTGCGCACGCCGTTGCGGTCGCCGAGATAGATGTTGTCGCCCATGCCGATTTCGTCGCCGTAGTAGAGGATGGGCGAACCGGGCATGGTCATCAGCAGGAAACTCATGAGTTCGATGCGGTCGCGGCTGTTCTCCATCAAGGGTGCCAACCGGCGGCGAATGCCGACGTTCACCCGCATGCGCGGCTCGTTGCAGTACATCTGGTACATGTAGTCGCGCTCGCGGTCGGTGACCATCTCGAGCGTGAGTTCGTCGTGATTGCGCAGGAAGATCGCCCATTGGCAGTTGTCGGGGATGTCGGGCGTCTGCTGCATGATCTCGACCACGGGATAGCGATCCTCCATCGCCATCGCCATGAAAAGACGCGGCATGAGCGGGAAGTGATAGGCCATTGGTTCGCTTCGGCGAGCAGCATGCGGTCGCTGTAATGCTGGTCGAGCAGTTTGCGCAGGTGCTTGATCACCTGATGTGTCTCGCGCAGGTTCTCGTTGTTCGTGCCTTCGCGCTCGACGAGATAGGGGATCGCGTCGAGCCGGAAGCCGTCGACGCCCATGTCGAGCCAGAAGCGCATCGTCCTGAACACGGCGCGCAGGACATGTGGGTTGTCGAAGTTCAGATCGGGCTGGTGCGAGAAGAACCGGTGCCAGTAGTATGACTGTGCGACCTCGTCCCATGCCCAGTTCGAGGTCTCGCTATCGGTGAAGATGACGCGGGTGCCGCTGTACTTCTTCGGATCGTCGCTCCAGACGTAGTAGTTGCGCTTCGCCGATCCCTTGGGGGCACGCCGTGCTGCCTGAAACCAGGGATGCTGGTCGGAGGTATGGTTGATAACCAGTTCGGTGATGATGCGCAATCCGCGCCGGTGTGCTTCGCGTATGAACTGGCGCACGTCGTTGCGCGTGCCGTACGCCGGAAAGACATTGTGGTAGTCCGCCACGTCGTAACCGTCGTCGCGCATGGGCGAGGGATAGAACGGCAGCAGCCAGATCGTGTTGACGCCGAGATCCTGGATGTAGTCGAGCTTCTCGGTCAGGCCGCGAAAGTCGCCGATGCCGTCGTCGTTGGCATCGAAGAACGACTTGACGTGCAGCTCGTAGATGATCGCATCCTTGAACCACAGCGTGTCGTGAACGCGCGGGGCATCCTGATTCGGATCGGGGGCGGTGGTGTCGTCCATCGGTGCTCGATCGAATCAGAGGAAATAGTCGAAATCGTGCTCGCTGCGCACCTTGTGTCGCAGACGAAATACATGCGCCGGGGCCGACGCCGGATCGAGCTGGACAAAATTGCGCGGGCCTTGCCAAAGATAGCGGGCACCGGTCAGCAGTTCATGCATCTGGAACGGATGTCCCGCGTCGATGCCCAGCTCGGCGAGATCGAGTTGTGTCCAGCATGACTGGACATGATGCGGATCGGTATTGACGATGGCGAGCACGACGTTGTCGCCCGTCTTCTTCGAATAGCAGATGACCGCGTCGTTGTCCGTGGCGTGAAAGCGCAAACTCCAGTCCGATTGCAGCGCAGGATTTTCGCGGCGAATCTGATTGAGGCGTGCAATCAGGTCGCCGAGCGAATCGCTCCGGGCGAGATCCCAGCGTCGCAACTGGTATTTCTCGCTGTCGAGATAATCCTCGGAGCCGGGTTCCCGGGGGGCCGCGTCCATCAGTTCGAATGCCGGGCCATAGATGCCGTAGGTCGCGCAGAGCGTGGCGGCGAGCACGATACGCGCGATGAACGCCCCGCGTCCGCCGTATTGCAGGTACTCGGTCAGGATGTCCGGGGTGTTGGGCCACACGTTCGGGCGAAAGTACTCGCGCCCGTCGCCTTGCGCAAGCTCGGTGAAGTATTCGGCCAGTTCCTGCTTGGTGTTGCGCCAGGCGAAGTAGGTGTACGACTGCGTGAAGCCCAGCTTTGCCAGCCGATGCATGACCTTGGGCCGCGTGAACGCTTCGGCGAGGAAGATCGCATCCGGGTGCTTGCGCTTCACCTCCGCGATCAGCCATTCCCACATCGAAAACGCCTTGGTGTGCGGGTTGTCGACGCGAAAAATCCGTATGCCTTCATCGATCCAGCGCTGGACCACGGTGCGCAGTTCGAGCCAGAGGCTGCGCCATGCCGGGCTTTCGAATTCGAACGGGTAGATGTCCTGGTACTTCTTGGGCGGATTCTCGGCATACTGGATGCTGCCGTCAGGACGATGGCGAAACCAGTCGGGATGGGCTGCGACATAAGGATGATCCGGGGCGCACTGGAACGCGATGTCGAGCGCGATCTCGATGCCGTGGGTTCGTGCCGCTGCGACGAGCCTGCGGAATCCGTCGAGGTCGCCCAATGCGGGGTGGATGGCGTCGTGTCCGCCCTCAGACGCCCCGATGGCCCACGGACTGCCTACGTCGCCAGCGGCCGTGCTGAGCGTGTTGTTCGGGCCCTTGCGTTTGATGCGCCCGATCGGATGGATCGGAGGCAGATACAGAATGTCGAACCCCATGCCGGCGACGTAGGGAAGGCGCTCGATGACATCGTCGAAGGTGCCGTGACGGCCATCGGTTCCCGTCGAGCGCGGGAACAGTTCATACCAACTGCCGTAGCGGGCGCGCTCATCGTCGACGGTGACGGCGTATTCAACGGGCCAGTCGCAGGCGAATGTTCGATCGGGATGCCGAAAGGCAAGTGCGGTACCGACGGGGTCCAGTGCGCAGGTCGCGATGTCGTCGATGTCCGTCGCGTCGCGCAGGCGGGCGGCCCAGGCGCGCAGTTCGATCGAATCGCTCGGGCCGGCACGCTGTGCAATCGCATCGATGATCTCGGCGCCGGCCAGTGCGGCGCTGTGGATATCGGCGGGATCTTCGCGCCGGCGAAACTCGCGCTGCCAGGAGCGAAAGCCATCCACCCAGCCGGTGACCGAGTAGACGTAACTGCCCAGCGCGTCGACCCGGAAGCCTGAATGCCAGCGATCGTTACCCAGCGGCAGCATCTCGCATTCGCGCCAGGTCGATTCGCTTTGGTGCCGCCAGCGCAATACGCAGACGACGACATCGTGGCCATCGGTGAAGCAGTCCGCTTCCACGCGTACCTCTTCACCGACCACGCGCTTGACGGGGAAGCGACCGCCATCAACGGCCGGCGCGACGTTTTCGATCACCGCACGGATACGACCTTCCTGGGGCAGGGGATGCGGGTCGAGGTCAAGCATCCGGACCTCTGAACACGAGCAGGGCGAGTGGCGGCAAGGTGACGGTCAGCGAGCGCGGCCGGCCGTGGGCAGGGATGGGGCTCGCCTGGACCGCACCCAGATTGCCCATGCCGGAACCTCCGTAGCGGGACGCATCGCTGTTGAGCACTTCGGTCCAGGTGCCCGCCTTTGGAACGCCGATGATGTAGTTGTGTCGCGGGAC
>JBIKKL010000700.1:0-2880 GCA_044360365.1 Burkholderiales bacterium
CTCCTGCAATTCGTTACGTCCGATTGGGCCTGGGGTGGCGAGCGAAGTTCCGGTGCAATGAGTGTGCCCGATTTATCCCGCGCGTAGCAGTATCCTTACGTGGATCGGGCCATGGTGGTATCGTCTCGCGACCGCCGCGGCGCGGCTTCGGCCAGTGCACATGCATCTCAAGACACCCACATCGATGATCAAGACTGACTTCGCGTCGGCGTTCCGGTGAGCGTTCCAGCCCCCTCCCCGCGCGGCACTCCTTGCGGCCGAGCATCTGCGTCGGAACCTCTCGCCGGGCTCAACGCAGCGCAGCGGGCAGCGGCGACTTTCGGCATTGCGGCAAACGCCGGCGCACAGCGCAGCCCGCCGCTGCTGATTATCGCTGGCGCGGGTACGGGCAAGACGCAGACGCTGACCCATCGTGTCGCGCACCTCGTCGTGAACGGCGCGCGTACGGAGCGCATCTTGCTGTTGACCTTCGCGCGCCGGATGGCGGCCGAGATGATCCGACGCGTCGAGCGCATCTGTGCCGATAGTCGACATGCCGGCTCAGCGCTCGTGGCCGGGCCCTTCGAATGGGCCGGGACGTTTCATGCAGTGGGGGCCAGGCTCTTGCGCATGCACGCGACGACGATCGGGCTCGATGTCGAGTTCTCCATCCTGGACCGAAGCGACGCCGAAGATCTCCTGGATCTCGTCCGCGATGACCTCGGGTTCTCGCATACCAAGAGCCGCTTCCCGAAGAAGGCGACTTGCCTCGCGATCTACAGCCATTGTGTGAATGCGCAGCGACCGCTCGACAAGACGTTGCCCGAAGCATTCCCCTGGTGTGCAGATTGGCAGACGGAGTTGCGCCGTCTCTTCGGTGCCTATGTCGAAGCGAAGCAGCGGCAAAATGCGCTCGATTACGACGACCTGCTCCTGTACTGGTCGCGCATGATGACGGTGCCCGAAGTCGCGGATCGTGTGGCCAGCCGTTTCGATCATGTGCTGGTCGACGAGTACCAGGATACGAATGCGCTGCAAGCGCAGATCCTGCTGGGCTTGAGCCCCAGCGGTGCCGGCTTGACCGTCGTCGGCGACGATGCGCAGGCCATCTACGGGTTTCGCGCCGCTACGGTGCGGAACATTCTGGATTTTCCGCGTTGCTTCGACCCGCCTGCCCAGACGCTTCTGCTCGAGGAGAACTTCCGCTCGTCGCAACCGATCCTCGACGCGTGCAATGCGGTCATCTCGCACGCGGCCGAGGGGTTCGGCAAACGTTTGCATACCTCACGCGTCGGGGGAGGGAAACCCGTACTGGCGACCTGCGCCGACGAGACCGAGCAGGTGGACTACGTGATCGACCGCATACTCGCCAATCGGGAGCAGGGCATGGACTTGCGCGAGCAGGCAGTGCTCATGCGCGCTTCGCATCACTCGGCCGCACTCGAACTGGAACTGACCCGTCGCAACATTCCCTTCGTAAAGTACGGCGGCCTGAAATTCCTGGAGGCGGCGCATGTGAAGGATGTCATCGCCTTGCTGCGCTGGGCGACGAATCCGCGCGATGAAGTCGCGGGACTGCGCATATTGAAATTGCTGCCCGGGGTCGGGCCGGCAGCCGCGAGACGCGCATTTGCGGCGCTCGGCGGCAGCGCGGATTTCGGCGTTCTCGCGCGATCGAATCTTCCGCCGAAAGCGCAGGCGCATGGTGACGCACTGGGACAGCTACTGCTGTCGCTGCATCGAGGGCCGGACTGGCCCACGGAACTCGATATGCTCCGAGGCTGGTACGACCCCATGCTGGAGATCAATTACGAAGCCGTCGAAGCCCGCCGCAGTGATCTCGACCAGCTCGTCGCAATTGCGGCCGGCCATGCGGGCCGCAGCGCGTTTCTCACCGATCTCGCCCTGGATCCACCGCAGGCAAGCGGTGCACATGCCGGAGCCGCGCTGAAGGACGAAGACTGGCTCGTGCTCTCGACGATACACTCGGCCAAAGGCCAGGAATGGCGGGCGGTCACGGTGCTGAACGTCGTCGATGGCTGTATCCCGTCGGATCTCGCGACCGGTTCTGCCGAAGAGGTGGAGGAGGAGCGGCGGCTCCTCTACGTCGCGATGACGCGGGCCCGCGAGGATCTCGTGCTGATGCAGCCGTTGCGCTTCGCGGTACGGGGGCAGTCTGCCGGCGGCGACCGCCACGTCTATGCGCCGAGAACACGCTTCATCGGCGAACAAGATCTGCAGTGTTTCGATTCGCAGACGTTGCCGCGAGCGATCATCGAGACGCAGTCGGTGCCGCAAACCCCTGTGGTCGATCTCAAGGCGACCATGCGCGGCATGTGGTAGTGGAACCGGCGTGGTCGGCCCGCGCCGGTTCCATGGTGATGGAGCCGGTTACTCGCTGTTCTGCATGGGGTCCATCGAACGAGTACCCACTCGATCCGCTCGCTCCCAGGCGGCGCGTGCGGGGCGTCGTGCTTCGTCCCAGGTGAGGCCGTCGCGCGCGCGTCGCTGGTTATAGGCCATTTCGATGTCGCGCTCGACCTCCTCGAAGGTGCGGGGACGATCGAAGGTGCCGTAGGTTTCGTAGCCTGCCCGGTAAGCGGCGTCGTAATCCTCGTATCCTCGACCGGCCTCGTAGTACGTTTCGCGGGTGTAGTTTTCTCGCCAGTAGGCTTCTTCGGCCGTGGGGTCGATCGCTTCCGCAACTGCCTTCCCCGCGAGCCCGCCGGCCACTGCGCCGACGGCTGCCCCGACGATGGTGCCGATCGGGCCGGCAACCGTGCCGACAGCGGCGCCCGCGGCCGCGCCGCCTGCCACTGCCCCTGCACCGACACCGATCGGGTGAGCGCCCGGCGCTCCAGTGATCGGATCTCGATTGTCGTCCTTCGCATCGGCATTTCG
>JBIKKL010000194.1:0-7995 GCA_044360365.1 Burkholderiales bacterium
CGTCGACCAGACGCAGTTCCCAGTCGTCATGAGCACGGCCGATCGAGCCCACCCGCCGTTCCGGATACGGCGTGCAGATGAGAAAGCTCGTCTCGGTCATCGAGAACCCGCGCACCATGCGCACGCCGAATCGCTCTTCGAACTGCAGATCGTGCGCGCAGTTGAAGATTGCGCGCACCCTGTGAGCGCGGTCCCACGGTCCGGGAGGCTGCGCCTTCATGAGCGGCGCGACGGCGTGTACGACGAGCCCCAGCGTGGCGCCGCACGCTGCGGCGCGCTCCCAGTAGCCGGACGCCGAGAACTTCTCGTCGAGGTGTACGTGTGCGCCGAGCACGAGCGCCGGCACCACCCCCATGCGGCTGCTCAGCCCGTGAAAGAGCGGCAAAGGCGCGTAGAGCGTGTCCTCGCGCGTCATGGCCGTCATCTTCATGAACGTGCAGGCCGACGAGAAGCACTGGGCGTTCGGAATCATCACGCCCTTGGCCGGCCCGGTGGTACCCGAGGTATACGAGATCACCTGCACTCGCCGGTAGTCCGGCTCGATGGCGGGATCGCCCGCCGAATCGAGCGCGAGTTCCCGGAAATCGAACGTGCCGGGATGCGGTGCTTCGGGAAGTGGATTCGCATCTGGATCGACCACTGCGACCCATGGAATGCGCGCAAGCAGATCCGCCTCGAGCGTGCGCAGCGCCGGCAACTGCGCCCGATGCACGATCAACCCGTGTACGGCCGCATCGGCAAAGAGGCCGTCGAGGAGAAAGCCCTGCAGGTTGAAATTGATCGGAACGACCGCGGCGCCGAGCAGACTGCACGCATACCACGCGAAGACGAACTCGGCACAGTTCGGCAACATGAGCATCACGCGATCGCCCTCGCGGACACCCCTGCGGCTCAAGCCGATCGCAATCGCGCGAGACCGTGCATCCGCTTCGCCGAAGGTGAACGTCCGTCCGCCTACCGTCAGATAGGGGCTATCGGGAATCGAGGCTGCCTGCATGCGCAGGAACCGGCCGATATCGCGCTCCTCGAGTGGCAAGTCATAGGCCTGCAGGTCGTTCGACATACGCTGCGCGCGCCTACTTCGGCTCGCCCTTCGCCGCCTTGACGACGTGCGCGCAGCACTCGACCTGCCCCACCACAAACGACGCGTCGCCGCACCCGGCCTTGATCGTGCTCATTCGTCGCCGGTGTAGATCTTCAGATAGCTCGACCGCCCGCCATCGGCAGCGATCGTCGTGCCGGTCAACATGCGCGAGTCGTCGGAGGCAAGGAACACGGCCACGGCCGCAATGTCCTCCGGTTCGCCCTTCGAGAAGGGATACATCTTGTGCAAGGCCGCCCGCTCGAGCGCTTGCCGCGTAGGCTTCTCATTGCCCAGGAACGATGCCGTCTCGTACCGGTTGATCTGGCGTTCGGTACGCACGGAGCCCGGCGCGACGGCATTCACCCGGATCCCGTACTCGGCGTACTGGGCAGCGAGCGTCTTGGTGAACGAAACGATCCCGCCTTTGCAGGCGGCGTATGCAGGCTTGATCGTTCCCGTCAGCCCCATGTGAGAGCCAACGTTCACGATCGAACCGGAACGCTGCTTCATCATGTGCGGGATCGCATGGCGGCAGATCAGGAAGGGATGCAGCAGATTGAGCGCAATGGTCCGGTGCCATACATCGAGATCCATCTCGTGCACGGGCACGTCTTCCTGCAGCGATCCGCCGGCGCAGTTGAAGGTCACGTCGAGGCGCCCGAATCGATCGACGGTCGCGGCGACGGCAGCCCGGACGCTTTCATCCTTCGTGACGTCGGTGTGGACGAATAGCGCCTCGGCTCCCGACTGATTGATTTCGTCCGCCGCGCGCTGACCAGCTTGCCCATTGATCTCCAGCAGCGATACCCGCGCACCCTCGCGCACACATGCCTTCGCCGTGGCCTTCGCGATGCCGGCGCCTGCGCCAGTCAAAAGCACCACCTTGCCGTCGAGCCTGCCCATGATCCTCCTCCCTCTCGTTCCGATGACGCCGCGCGCCAAACCCGCGATAGTGCGCCAAGGACGGCGGAGCGTCCATCGTCGCCGGCACACGAACACGCTGGTCCCTCGCCTCGCCCCTGCAAACGCCTGGTCGCGCGTGCCGTTATACTGGCGCTTCACGCATCGAGAGGAGGAAAGCCATGGCCGAAGTCAAAGGACCACTGCACGGGATCAAGGTCGTCGCATGCTCGACGGCGCAAGCCGGCACCGTACCGTACATGCTGATGGCGGATCTGGGGGCCGAGGTCATCAAGATCGAAGTCCCGAACGGCGGCGACAATTCCCGCGGTTCGAGCATCTTCCCCGGCCTGCCGAGCACCTACTTCGAGACCAACAACCGCGGCGTGAAGAGTCTCACCCTCAATCTGAAGACGCCCGAAGCGAAAGAGATCCTGTACAAGCTCGTCGCGCGAGCAGACATCTTCGGCCAGAATTTCCGCCCCGGGGCGGCCGAAAAAAACGGGTTCGGCTTCGACGAGTTGAAGAAGCACAACCCGAAGCTCGTCTACGTTTCGATCTCGGGCTACGGTCCCAACGGGCCGAACGCGTCGCTCCCCGGCACCGATTCCATGGCGCAGGCACTGGGTGGAATCACACAAGCCTACAGCCAGCCCGGACTCCCCCTTCGCACCGGCATCGTCTCCGTCGCCGATGAAACCTGCGCCATCCTGGCCTTCGGCGGCATGCTCGCCGCACTGCATTGCGCGCGCACGCAGGGCATCGGGCAGAAAGTCGATTGTTCGCTGCTCGGTGGCCAGATCCGCCTCATGGGCTGGACGCTCACCACGGCCATGTGGCGCAACCAGGATCCCGTCACGGGGCAGGCACGCATCAACGGTACGCCGCAGCGTCCGGGCATCAGCGCAAGCTTCAACGACCAGAACGGCAAACCGCTCGTCTTCCAGCTTCAGGGCAACGGCGAGTGGAAGGAAGCCATGACTGCGCTCGGCTTCTACGATCGACTAACCGCAGCCGGCTTTGCCGAGCTCGGCGTGATCATCGGCAACGACGAACTGCGCGTGAAGCTCCTCGCCACCCTGGACGGACTGTTCGCCACCGGCCCCCGCGACAGGTGGGTCGACATCCTGCGCAAGGCCGACATCGTATCGGCACCGATCAATACACTGCTCGAAGCGTCGAACGATCCGGATGTCGTTGCCAACGGGTACGTGACGGAAGTCGACTATCCGGAATACGGCAAGATGCTCAAGGTGCACGGCTCGCCCTGGCAGTTCTCGGAGACGCCGGCGAAGATCGGCCGGGCGCCGAAGCTCGGCGAGCACAACGAGGCGATCCTGGAAGAACTGGGCTACTCGACGAGCGACATTCAATCGCTGCGCGAGCGCAAGATCATCTGATCAAGCATCCAGCGCAAATACGGGCCGCACTGCATCACGTGCGACCGTGCGCGCCGTGAAGCTCAGTCGCCCTTGATCCCGGCCTCCTGCACGACCTTGCCGTACTTCTTCATTTCGGCGCGGATATAGTCGCCGAAAGCCGCGGGCGTCGGCAGTGTGAAGGGTACGATGCCGAGCGTCGCAAGGCGTGCCCGCACGTCCGCAGCTTCGAGCGCCCGATTGATCTCCCGATGCAGGACGGCGACCCGCGCCGGTGGCATGCCCCTGGGCCCGATGAAGCCGTACCAGTTCTCGACCGCGAAACCCGGCAGGCCGGCTTCAGCCACCGTCGGGATGTTCGGCAATCCCTCCCAGCGCTGCGACGAAGTCATCGCGATGGCCCGGATCTTCCCGGCCTTCACATGCATGATCGAAGTCGAAAGCGTGGCAAAGATGAGCTGAATGTTGCCGCCGAGTAGATCGATCATCGCGGGCGCACCGCCCTTGTACGGCACATGCTGCATCTTCACGCCGGCCATGCCGCTGAAGATCTCGCCGGCGAGATGATCGGCACGGCCCGGACCCGACGACCCATAGTTGAGCTTGCCCGGATTCCTCTGCGCATGCGCGATCATGTCCTTCACGCTGTTGACCGGCAGCGAGGGATGCACGACGAGCATGTTGAGCGCCGAGACGCCCCGCGCCACGGGGGTGAAGTCTCGCAGGACGTCGTACGGCAACTTCGTGAAATGAGGCATCACGGCGAGGCTGCCGATACCGCCCTGCGCAAACGTGTGCGCATCGGGCGTCGCGCGGGCGGTGGCTTCCAGCCCTACGATGCCGCCGCCTCCGGAGCGGTTGTCGACGATGACCTGCTGACCGAGCACGTCGACGAGCTTCGACGCGACGGCCCGCGAGGTGATATCGGCACCGCCGCCGGGCGCTACGGGAACGATCAGACGTAGGGGTTTGGACGGGAACGGATCCGCCGCATGGGCTGCAAGCGGCGTGGCAACGACTACTGCAATTAGCACGCAACGCACGTAGTTCTCCTTCGCGGGTAAGCCCTGCAACCGTCATTCTGTCAGGCTGGGACGCGGCCCTCAATCGCCGCGCCAATTGTGTGCCTCGCGCCCAAGCTTGGTGCCGTCGATTGGCCGGACGCGACAGCGCTTGCGCGTGTCGTACGGCATCCCTTATGTTCGAGCCACGCCAATATCGCAAGGAGCCGCCATGCCCGCCTCTGGAACCACCCGACCCATCCATGAATGGACGGCCGGCGAGATCGCCCGCGCCGTCAACGCCGGCACCATGACCTGCGAAGCGGTCGCCCGAGCCTGTCTCGCACGCATCGAAGCGCGAGAACCGCAGGTCCTCGCATGGCAGTACCTGAATCCTGACCGCGTCCTGGAGCAGGCACGGGCGCTCGATCGCTCGCCGAAGCGCGGCCCCCTGCAGGGCGTACCGTTCGGCATCAAGGACATCATCGACACCGACGACATGCCGACAGAATACGGCAGCCCCATCTACAAGGGCCACCAGCCCAGAAACGATGCCGCCTGCGTTGCGCTCGGGCGTCGCGCCGGCGGCATACTCATGGGCAAGACGGTAACGACGGAGTTCGCCAACGTTTTCCCGGGCAAGACGCGCAATCCCTTCGACCCGACGCGCACCCCCGGCGGATCTTCGAGCGGATCCGCCGCAGCCGTGGGCGATTGCATGGTACCCCTTGCCATCGGCACACAGACCACCGGCTCGACGATCCGGCCGGCCGCCTTCTGCGGCACCGTCGGCTATCGGCCGACGCACGGCGACATTCGCGTCGTCGGCGTGAAGGAGGCTGCAGGTTCGCTGGATACGGTCGGACTCATCGCTCGGTCCGTCGAGGACATTGCGCTCTATCGGGAGGTGCTGCTCGGCGAGAATCCCAAACCGGTCGCGGCCTTCCCGGGCGCCCCGAGGATCGGACTTTGCCGCACGCACTTCTGGCCGACCCTCGAGCCCTACACCCGCGATCTCATCGAACAGGCGGCGAGCCAACTGGAGCGGGCCGGTGCGAAGGTCGTCGACGTCACGCTACCCAAGGAGTTCGAGCACGTCGAGTCGGTGCATCGCGCGGTGTCGAGCTTCGAATTCGCCCGCAACTTCACCTGGGAGATCGACCATCACTGGGATCTGATTTCCGAGAAGCTGCGCAACGGCCGGCTCAAGCACGGACTGGCGTGCACCTACGAAGAATATGTCGCCGCACGCAATGCCGCCGAGCACATGCGCGTACTGATGCCGCAGAGCTTCGGCGATTGCGACATCCTGATTGCCGCCTCGGCACTCGGCGAAGCGCCGGTCGGGCTCGAATCGACCGGCAATGCATCCCCCAGTGCCATCTGGACGATCACCCACGGTCCTCAGATGACGCTGCCGGTATTCAAGGGGCCGAACGGATTGCCCGTCGGCCTTCAAGTCATCGCGCGCCGCAACGAGGACAGAAAGCTCTTCAGCGCCGCGCAGTGGGTATACGATCGTCTGACGACCTGATCTTCAACGCTCCGGATCCGGAGCCACCGACGATCGCGCTTCAGGCTGCGGGCGGCGGCTTGCGCCGCCGCAGCTCGCCGAAGGCCTTGGGCTCCCACGGGCGCACCGCAAAACACAGACTGAGCGGATAGCGCTGATAGGCGGGCAACCACGCATCGGCGTTGTGTTGCTCCTCGTATTCATAGCCCAGCTGCTCGAGTCGTGTCAGCAGCGACGCACGCGACTCGGCCGAGATGCGCACGTTGATGACGCGCAGCGTCTCCCCCGGTCCGTCGAAGGGATGGTCGAAATACTCGGCGGCGTGCGCCTTGGTCCAGCGCATGATGGGGCCGTTCGAAATCCAGCGAAACGTTCTCGCGACGAGCAGGCGATAGCGATTGTTCGGCAGCAGTTCCAGAAAGCCGATGCGGTCGAGCCGCGCCAGCATCTGGACGCACTGGGCTTCGCTCATGCGGTAAGTCGCGACGATCTCCTCGAACTTGAAGTTCTGCATCGTGCAGACAGCCACGATGAACAGCCGCAGGTTGTCGACGATCTCCTGCTCTTGCTCGCGCGTCAACTCGTTGATGAGCTTCGACTGGCGGATGCTGCCGCGCGTGAGGTCGGCGATATCGACCTGGATGACCGCGCAGATCTGCCCGAGCCGGCTCAGCGAGCAATCCTTCTTCGCGAACATCTTCTTCACGGCCGATTCGGACATCTTCAATGCGCGCGCGAGATCCTGATACGTGATGCCGCGCGCGCGCAGATGCAACCGAAGCGAATCGAACAGCGACGTCGTGATCATGAGCATCCCCATTTCGACAGACACCCAAAAGTACCACTTTTCGGTACTTCCATGGACCTCGGTGGTACTTGGGAATCGCCGCATTGCCCCACGCGCGACCACGCATCACACTGCGCCCACATTGACGCACAGGCAAACGAACGCAGCGTCAACGCCGCGAATCATGAACGGTGCGAACACGCCACGGAGATCGGAACATGCTCTTAGCCGCGACCCAGACCCGCCCCCCCAGCACCCCGAGCCGCGCCGGTCGCACCCCGGAGAAGCGAAGCTTCGTCAGTCATGACGGCACCGCGATCTTCTATCGTCATTGGACATCTCGACAGCTTCGTCCTGCGGGCGCCGTCGTACTGCTTCATCGCGAACACGAGCATTCCGGGCGCCTCGCGCACATCGTCGACGAACTCGGGCTGGCGGATTTCGCCTTCTACGCCTGGGATGCCCGAGGGCATGGCTGCTCCCCGGGAATTCGGGGCGACGCACCGAGCTTCGGCACGCTGATCAAGGATCTCGATGCGTTCGTGCGCCACATCGAACGTCACTGCGGCTTGTCTGCCTCACGCCTGCATGTCGTGGCCCAAGGTGCCAGCGGCATCATTGCAGCGGCCTGGGTTCACGATTACGCGCCACGCATTGCAGGCCTCGTACTTGCCGCCCCGGCCTTCGAATGCCGAGGCCTGGCGGCGATGGCCCCCGGTGCGCTGCAAAGCCTCTCCCGGCGGCGCGGATCGACCCCTCTGCGCACATATGCTCGCCCGGAAGATCTCACCCAGGACCTGGCCCGGCGGGAAAGCTATCGCAACGACCCGCTGGTCGGCACCACGACGACGGCCCGTCTGCTCGCCGGCATGAACGAGGCTTCGAAGCGCATCATCGCGGATGCCGGCCGGATCCGCGTGCCTGTGCAGCTCCTGATCGCCGGCGAAGATCGCCTCGTTCGTCGCCGGCCCCAGTTGTCCTTTTTCAATGCCCTCTGCGCGACCGACAAGGAATTCCACACCTTCGACGGCTTCTACCACGACCTCCTCGGAGAACGCGATCGTCACCGGGTACTCGAAAAGGTCGGACAGTTCCTGCGCCGCCACGCGATGGGCCGCCGCCTCGATGACCCAGCACAGTCGCTTGGTGCGTTCCAGTCCTCCGGCGTGCGACCCAGCGGAATCGAGACGTCCATCGACAGCCTTCGGCGCGCCGCGTCCCGAACCTCGGTGCGCGCGTTCGGTCCCGCTTCGGTCGGCATCGGTTTGGCGATAAAGTCGGGCCTGGATTCCTCTGCGGTGGTCGAACACGTCTGTCGCAACGTGCCGTCG
>JBIKKL010000195.1:0-7964 GCA_044360365.1 Burkholderiales bacterium
TGCACAACTTCGGAGTCCATCATGCAAAGCAAAGCCCTAGTCGCTGCCCTGATCGCCGGCTTGGCCATTTCAAGTGCGGCCCATTCCACGCGGCTCACTTTCGAGAACCTGCCCAGCGGCTCGGTAGGTCTCACGACCAACACCTCCTACGGTGACCGTGTGGTGGCAGCCGGCAACGGCGTTACGCTCGATGGCGGTGCCACGCCAAACATCGTGCTCGACTTCGTTTCGTTGCTGTCCGGCAATATCGATTTCGAGGTCTACTCCACCGGATACTCGGGCCTGCTCTCGGCGCTTGGGGATACTGCATACAACAAGCCAGGCTACGTGCAGCTGACACCCGACGCCGGCTGGGACGTGGTGCTTGAACGCTTCGACCTTGGCGCCTGGTCATTCAGCAACTATCCCAACAGTCAGGTTCGCGTGGTCGATGCACAGGGCAACACGCTCTTCGACACCGGACTGTTCACCTTCACCGGCAATACGGTATTCAGCTATCCCGCCTCGCCGATTCGCTCCAGCCTCGCGCTGCGGGTGTACATCAGCGATTTCGGCGACCTCGGGCTCGACAACTTCCAGTTCAGCCAGGTGGCCACCGTTCCCGAACCGGGCACCTGGGCACTATGGATGGCTGGCATCGGACTGCTCGGTGCATTGGCACGTCGCCGCCGGATTTGACGAGATTGGGACGAGATTCGATGACAGACCACGATTTCTTTCGATGGATCGTGGTCACGGCGAATGAGATGCAGCCCCTTTCGTTTCTCTAGGCTTTTATCGCCAATACGCCGTCCCCGTGGTATGAAGTCGCGAATCCGGCGCGCCGCAATCGCTTCGCCACCTCGGCGGGTACGTCGCGCCCGGTCGTGAGCTTGTTCGGCGTACCGGTGTAGTGAAACAGGCTGCCCTTCGGTTTGAGCACCCGAGCCAGCTGCTCGTAGAAGGCCAACGAGTAAAGCCCGCCCGCGATGCCGAAGCGAGGCGGGTCGTGCAGAACGGCGTCTACCGATCGATCGGGAAGCAGACGAATCGCCTCGGCAATGTCTGCGTGAGCCAGGGTGAGTCCGGCGCCCTGCGGGGGCGACCATGGATTCAGGCTCCGCAGCCAGATCACATCCGGATTGATCTCGTACGAAAGCACTTGCCTGGCATGGTGCGCCAGGCACCATGCGGCGAAATAGCCAAGCCCCCCGCACGTATCGAGTATCACCTTGCCACGGGGACGGACCAACTCGACCTTGTGCCGCGCATCGTCGTAGGGCGATACCTTGGCCGTCGGCAGCATCTTGATGCCGTCGATCTCGAACGTGGGTGGGCCGTACTTCGTCGGCACCAGCTTGACCAGCGACGTCGTGAAACGTGCCACCGGTTCGAACGCGCCATCGACCCAGTGGTAGATCGTCCGTTCCTTGCAGGATTCGGGAAACGCGAAGAACTCACCTCGCCAATACCAACCCGCGCTGTTCAAATCGACCATCGACGTGGAGCGACCGAGGTCCAGCGAGCATTCGAGTTTCGAGTGCCCCGCACGCGCGGCAACGCGCAAAGCCTCGCACACCTCGGAAGTCAGCAACGGCCCCATCACACCCCCGCGCAACGTATTGGTGGGCTGTATTCACCCGCTGGCATTGTCCCGCATCGACCGGACGCTGGCGATGGGCCTGCGCTCGCACCTGTCCGGGCGCCAGGACCGACAGGAGGGAACTGCGGTAATCTTGCAGCTCGCAGGACGACCTGAAGCCTCCGGAGGACCCATGACCACCGTCGCCGCCCGCATCACGATCAACCGTCTGCACCCTCATTTCGTCGCGGAAGTCACTGGCATCGATTGCTCGGTGCCGATGTCGCGGGAAGACTTCCGCACGATCTGGGAAGCGTTCAATGAGCACCAGGTTCTCGTATTTCGCGACCAGCATTTCGACGACGCGTCGCAGATCGCGTTCAGCAGCCGGTTCAACGAACTCGAGACGATGATCGCGCACCCGGGCAACGACTGGAACCCCGGCCACATCTCGGTCATGACGAATCTCGGCAAGGATGGCGATTTCCTTCCGCTCGATCATCCGGCGATGGTGCACCGCGCACGCAACGAAGCGTGGCACAGCGACAGCTCGTTCAAGCCCGTCGCGGCGCTCGCCTCCTTGCTGTCGGCCCGCATCGTTCCACCGGACGGCGGCAACACCGACTTCGCCAGTGCCCGCGCGGCTTACGACGCTTTGCCCGTCGAGCGCAGGATGGCGCTCGAAGGCCTGGTCGCCCTGCACCGCATGACGCATCGGGACATGGACAACGACAAGGGCTACACGGAGGAAGACAAGAAGCGCCATGTCGTCACGCACCCGGTCATCCGCACGAACCCGGTCAACGGCCGCAAGGCGCTCTATGTTGGCGCGCACGCGCAGGAGGTCGTCGGCATGCCGCCGGAAGCAGGGGCGAAGCTGCTCGACGAGCTGACTGATTTCTGCACGCAGCCGCAGTTCGTGTACAGCCACGCCTGGCGGGACGGCGACGCGGTGATGTGGGACAACCGCTGCACATTGCACCGCGCGACGACGTTCGACCGCACGAAGTACAAGCGCAAGCTGCACAGGACGACGATCGCAGGGAAGAGCCCGGATACCGCGTTTGCGGTGATGCCGAACGCCTAGCCTCCGATACCGAAGGTGATCCGTGCATTACGCCGGCCACCTTGCGTTTGCATTCCGTGATCGCAGAAGCACACCAAGGCGGAGCAAATGCGCGCGCACCGAGCTTCACTCTGCAGAAGGAACTCTGGGCGCAACCCGACGACTCGCAGCTGCCGGTGTACTGCAGTTCACAACCTGATGACGAAGACCCGCCCATGTATGCACCTCAGACTCAAGTCGTGTTCGATGCGCTCACTTCGCGCAAGTCCGTACGGCGCTTTCTCTCGACTGAGATCCCGCGCGCAACGCTCGAGCAGCTGCTGACCGTCGCCGCGCGTTCGGCGTCGGGCACCAACTGCCAACCGTGGCTGGTGCACGTGGTAAAAGGCGCGACCAAGGCGAGGCTCAGCACCGAAATCCTGGCAGCCTTCAACGACCCTGCCGAGGTCGCCCTGCACAAGGGAGAGTTTCCCATCTACCCCAGTACATGGATCTCTCCCTACATCGATCGTCGGAGGGAGGTGGGTTGGGGCCTGTACGGCCTGCTTGGCATCGGCAAGGGCGATCGCGCGCGAACCCACGCCCAGCACGCACGAAACTTCATGTTCTTCGACGCGCCGGTGGGTCTGATCTTCACCATCCACCGCGCGATGGGCTACGCCGCATGGATCGACTACGGCATGTTCATGGGCAACCTCATGACTGCGGCACGAGGCCTCGGCTTGCACACCTGCCCACAGTTTGCGTTCGCGCAGTTCCACCGCATCATTGCGCAAGTGCTCGAGCTGCCGCCGGAGCACCAGGTGTTGTGCGGCATGTCGATCGGCTACGAGGACACTGCCGCCATCGAAAACACGCTGGTCACTACGCGCGCCCCGCTCAGGGAGTGGACGACCTTCCATGACTAGGGCCAGCCTTGCAACGCGGCTGAGAAGCAACACCTGGTCAGGTCCTGTCCTCTCGCTATCCCTCGTCCACACCGGATTGACCCTGTGCCAAGGCGACGATACAGTGTCGGCCAAACAAAACGTAGCATCGACATCCCGTTCGTCGATGCTCGGAGCGGGCTTGCATCCGGAGTGCTTACCGAGTGTCCTGCGCTGGAAATTCGTCGCATAAGTGCCGGACGCTGCGACTGGCCCATTGAATAACAATAACGTCGAAATCGGTGCCGGACGCGAAGGAAACCACAGCCAGACTGGAAACCGGACGAGGATTTCAGACTCAGGACAATTTCTTCGTTGCACGATGACGATCTGATCGACTGCTCATCCCGATCATGCCGTACGCGTACGTGACGATGACGGAACACCCACAGCGTAAGCAGACACCCCGTGGTCGCCTACCTCGCGGGGTCCAGAAAACTACCGAGGAGACGCCATGACTCGCATACGCCCAACAGCCCCTTGCGCCTTGCTCTGCGCAGCAACCCTCCTGATCGCGCCCGCTGCGTACGCGGCCGAGAGCTATCCATCGCGAACTGTTCGCGTCATCGTACCAAGCACGCCCGGCGGGAGCGTGGACACCCTCGGACGCCTCGTCTCGCAAAAGCTTTCCGCCGCCACGGGACAGCAGTTCGTGGTCGAAAACCGGTCCGGCTCCGGCGGCGTCGTCGGCACGGAAATCGTCGCCAAGGCCGCGCCCGACGGACATACACTGCTGATGGCGTATCACAGCCACGTCATCAATCCGGCGCTGTACAAGAAGCTGCCGTTCGACACGATCAGGGATTTCGCGCCCATCACCCAAGTGGCAGTGCAGCCGCTGCTTTTCAACGTGCACCCGTCGCTGCCTGCGAACGGCCCGCGTGAGTTGATCAATCTTGCCAAGGCGCGTCCCGGCGAAATTCTCTACGGCTCGGCCGGTGCAGGCAGCGGCGGCCACCTGGCAACCGAGATGTTCGCGTACATGGGCGGCGCGAAGTTGACGCACGTTCCCTACAAGGGCGCCTCGCCCGCATTGATCGACGTGATCTCGGGCAACACCCAGCTCATGGTGGCGACGGTCATCGCTTCGATGGGACATATCAAGAGCGGACGATTGAAAGGCATCGGCGTCACGAGTGCAAAACGCGCCTCCGTGCTGCCCAACGTGCCCGCCATCGCCGAGGCAATCCCCGGATTCGAAGCGCTGGTGTCGTACTTCTTCCTCGCACCCGCCGGCACGCCCAACGAGATCATCCAGCAGTTGAGTGCCGAGTCGATCAAGGCGCTCAAGGCGCCCGATACCGTCGAGCGACTCGCCGCTGCCAGCGCCGAGCCGGTCGCCAACACGCCCGCGGAAACCGCGAAGGTCATTCAGTCCGAAATGGTGAAGTGGGGCAAGATCGTGCAAGTCTCCGGCGCATCCGCGAACTAGCCAATGGCCAGCATCGACGCTACCCAGACGCTCCGCCAACTCGACGTTCGCGGTCATCGCTACGATTACTACAGCCTGACAGCAGCGCAAACCCTCGGCTTGGAGGGCATTGCGCAGCTCCCCTACACGCTCAAGGTCGTGCTCGAGAGCGTGCTCCGTCACAGCGCACGCGGCACCGGCCATCCCGACGACGTGGAAGCGGTGAGGCAGTGGCTGGATCAGCGCAAGTCCGAGCGCGAGATCGGCTTCAGGCCGGCCCGCGTGCTGATGGTCGATTCGTCCGGCGTGCCGCTGATGGGCGACATGGCCGCCATGCGGGACGCCATGGTGCGTCTGGGCGGCGATCCGCGACGCATCAACCCGGCCGTGCCGGTCGACTTCGTGATCGACCATTCCGTCATGGCCGACCACACCGGCACGCCCGATGCGCTCGAGCGCAACATGCAGCTCGAATTTCAGCGCAACCAGGAGCGGTACTCGTTTCTGCGCTGGGGCGCGAAGGCGTTCGACAACGTTCGCTTCATTCCGCCGGGGTCGGGCATCTGCCACCAGATCAATCTCGAGTACCTCGCACGGGTCGTGTGGACCGAGGAAGCGAACGGGCGCACGATCGCCTATCCGGATTCCCTGCTCGGCATGGACAGCCACACCCCCATGATCAACAGCCTGGGCATCGTCGGTTGGGGCGTCGGCGGTCTCGAAGGCGGCACGGCGGCGCTCGGCGAAGCGGTGTCGATGCTGATTCCGGAGGTGATCGGGGTACGACTCACAGGTCGACCGCGTCCGGGCGTAACCACGACCGACGTGGTGCTCACGATCACCCAGGTACTGCGCAGGCACGACCTCATCGGCACATTCGTCGAATACTTCGGGCCGGGCGTCGATGTGCTCACGGCCCAGGAACGCTCCACCCTATCGAACATGACGCCGGAGTACGGCGCGACGATGGGCTTCTTCGCGATCGATGCCGAAACGCTGCGCTACCTTCGACTCACGGGCAGATCCGAGCAGCAGATCGTCCTGGTCGAGGCCTATGCCAGGGCCCAGGGTCTCTGGCGCGATGCGGCTACGGCCATACCGTCATACACACGCATCGTCGACATCGACTTGAGCACTGTGGAAGCCTCGCTGGCGGGGCCGCGCCGCCCGCACGAACGTGTGCCGCTGCCGACAGCGCCCCAGGCATTCCGAGCCGCGTACCCCGAGCGAGTCTCTGCGCAAGAAGCGATCGTGAACGACGGCGACGTCATCATCGCGGCGATCACGAGCTGCACGAACACGTCGAACCCGGCCGTGATGGTCGGCGCCGGGCTGCTCGCGAAGCGCGCCGTCGCACGCGGGTTGAAACCTCCACCCACAGTCAAGACTTCACTGTCGCCGGGCTCGCGCGTCGTCAGCGCCTATCTCGAGAAGAACGGGCTGCTGGAGCCGCTGGCAGCACTCGGCTTCACGATTGCCGGCTACGGCTGCATGACATGCATGGGCAACTCCGGCAGCATTGCGGATGACGTTGCGACTGCAGTCGATGCAAACGACACCGCTGCCGTCGCCGTACTTTCGGGCAATCGCAACTTCGAAGGGCGCATTCATCCTCACGCGCGCGCGAACTTCCTTGCTTCGCCGCCGCTCGTCGTCGCGTATGCGCTCGCCGGCACGATACTGAAGGATTTGACCCGCGAGCCGCTCGGCACGGACAAGTCCGGCGCGCCGGTGTACCTGCATGAACTCTGGCCTGATCCGGATGAGATCCGGCAAATCATCGCAAGCTCGTTGACGCCCGAACTCTTCACTACCAGGTATCGGAGCGTCGAGGACGGAACACCCGCGTGGCGCGCGATCGCATCGCCGGACGGAACGACCTTCCAATGGGATTCGAGCAGCACCTTCATCCTGCGGCCGCCATTCTTCGACGATATGGCGGCGACGCCTCCGCCGCCGAGCGACATTCGCGGTGCCCGCGTGCTGGCGATGTTCGGCGACATGCTGACGACCGATCACATTTCGCCCATCGGGGCGATCTCCCCGGGCACGCCGGCGGCGCAGTATCTGGAGTCTCTCGGCATCGCGAGAAAAGACTTCGTGAACTATGCTTCCCGCCGGCTCAACCATGAGGTGATGATCAGGGGTACGTTCGCGAACATCCGCATCCGCAACGAGATGACGCCGGATGTCGAAGGCAGCTGCACACGCCACATGCCAAGCGGCGAACGCATGACCATCTTCGATGCCGCCGAGCGCTACCGTGCCGAAGACGTGCCGGTCGTCGTGATTGGCGGTTCGGAGTACGGTGCGGGCTCGTCACGCGACTGGGCCGCCAAAGGCGCGCGGCTCCTGGGCGTGCGTGCGGTCCTCGCCGAATCGATCGAGCGCATCCACCGCTCGAACCTGGTGGGCATGGGCGTCCTGCCGCTACAGTTCCAGGCAGGCACGACGCGCAAGAGCCTAAGACTCGATGGCAGCGAAACCATCGACATCGCGGGCCTCGAGAGCGACCTCATGCCGCGCTCGCAACTCCAATGCACGATCCGGCGCAGCGACGGTTCGAGCGAAACGATCCCCGTCATCTGCCGCCTCGACACGCGTGAAGAAGTCGAGTACTACCGCCACGGCGGGCTGCTGCACTATGCGCTGCGCCAGAGGCTGGTGGCAAAGCAGGTTTGATTGCCTATTCCTGTCGTGCCTGGCACGGCCAGGGTCGGACGTTCGGTGGTGGCAGGCAACGATACAAGCGGTGTTGAAGCGACGTGCCCCGCGCATTCGCTCACTGCTGCGCATGGATTCGATGAGGCCCTTGCAGCGCATCGGCTAGGTCAGTCGATCGGACTGGTCGTGGAGAGGTCGAGAACTGCCAGGTCCTCGGCCAATTCGGTTGTGCGACCTGAACTGAACGAGCGGCCGGTCTCCCATGGACACCAGACCTCAGTGCCCTTGGAGTACCGGCGGTCTACTTTCGTGAGCGACATGAATCGGCTTTCGACG